>JAGBFY010000259.1 GCA_017936245.1 Kiritimatiellia bacterium | reverse complement strand
GCCTGTCATACGCAGGCTGGTCGCGAAAAGGAATCTGTCGCATTCATTTGCGGGTGCGTGGTTTCAGGGCCACAAGGAGAAGAACCGGCTTGACTGGCGGGATGATGCGGCCTGGGCGAATTTCGCTTCCAACATGGGTGTGCTTGCGCGTATCGTTCGCGAGTCCGGACTGAAAGGCATCTGCATCGACAACGAGGACTATGGCAAGTGCCGTCAGTTCTACCGCAAGGACGGTGAACTTCCTTACGCGGAACTGCGGGCGCTTGCGCGTCGCCGCGGACGTGAGGTGTTTGCGCCTGTGTTCCGCGAGAAGCCAGACATTGCGCTTCTTGCGTTTTGGTTCCTTTCGTATGATGCCGATTATCTTGTCGCCGAAGACCTTATGGCAAAACAGCGCGAGAATGGAGATCTTTGGCCTGCCTTCATCGAAGGTATGCTCGAGGTCATGCCGGAAGGCGCGACGTTGCATGACGGAAACGAGAAGGCCTACTACTACCGTGCCGAGACGGGGGACTATTTCCGTTCGGCTGTTCGGATAATCTCACGGTTCGCGGAACTTCTGGAGCCTCAGTTCCGGGCCAGATACCGTGCGCGTGTACGCGCTTCTGCAGGTTTCTACATGGATAACTACGTGCAGAAGGATCCTTCAAACTACCATTACCTTCCGCCGACAAAGGGCGGTACGCAGGTTGACCGCTTCTGCGACAACTATCTGCAGGCTGATGAGGCTTGCGGCGGCTACATCTGGTTCTACGGTGAAAGGCATCCGTGGATCGACTGGAAGGGCGGCACCGACAAGCCTTGGCGGCGCGCACCGACGTGGAATGACGCCATGCCGGGATTGTATGACATCTTCGCCGCGCACCGGGATCCGGTTTCATTCGCTGCCGCAAAGAGCGCAGCGATTGATGCATCCGCTGCAGCGACGAATCTGATCGTCGGCGGAGATTGCACGGTCAAGGTGGGTGGCAAGGCAGGGGTGCGGACGAACCGTCTTCCCAAAGGATTTGACAGGTGGACGCACAAGACCGAAAAAGGTTTTATCGGCACTGATATGTCTGTCGGAAGGAATGGCGGGTGTTCCGTATATCTCGATCATGTAAAGCGAGGCTGCGTAATCGTTCGTGTAAACGGTCTGGCACCTGGAAAATCGGTTTTGTTCCGTCTGTATGCGAAGGGGCTGTCCCCAAGGGCGACAGCATACTACACGGAAAAGAAGAGCTGGCGATTCCCGCTCGGCAATGTGCGCGTGAAGTTCGACAAACCTGGTGATGATGGATGGTGTGCCGGATATGCCGTTGTGACTGTTCCACATGGCGCTGATGGCTTTGCCGTCCAGCTGGGCGGAAACGGGGACGGCAAGATCTGGTATGACGACATAGGTGCGTATCTGTTGCGTTGATGGATCTGGTGGAAGTGATGGATCGGTGTACAAGGTTCAATGTGGCGGCGTACTGTCTGACGGCAGGTGCGGCGCTGTTTGGCGGCTATGCGGCATTTGCCGTCGCCGATGGATATGTTCAGCCTCCGCCAGGGCATTTCGAGAGGATGATGTTCAATAACCCTGGTCTTGAGGTTGACCTATCGCTTGGAATTTGGCCGTATGTGGCGGTATATGACTACAATCGGGACGGAAGGAATGACGTTGTCGTTCGCGCTGCCGCCGTGCCGATCAATGGTTCGAAGCGCCAGTCCATGTGCCGTGCGTACATCAATCCAACGGAGCATAATCCTGGTATCGACGTGCCTGTTTCTGCCAGCAGATTCGTGGACGGGAAACGTCATCCGGACACAAAAGGCGTGAGCTGTCCGCATCCACGCAAGCCCAACCCGATGCGGGCTAACTTCGTAGATCTTGACACTGATGGAGTTGAGGATCTGGTCTATTCACTTGCGGATTGGGCACATTACGGAAAGGTCGGCCCGGCGTGTCCTGTAAGCTATGATGCTTCTGGTGTATGGACAAACGGACAGATCGAGACGTATGTGTATTTTGCCCGTAATGCCGGCACGCTGCGCGAGCCGAAATGGGAAAAACCTGTCCCCGTTGTATGCGAAGGGGATGAAGGAACCGTTCTGCGTGGTCCATGGGGTGGCCATGCGGCGATGTACCGCGACTTCGACGGCGATGGCGACATGGATTTCATCACCGGCGAGTTTGTGGACGGCTTCTGGTATTTTGAGAACATTGCGGGGAAGGGAGTTAAACCGAGGTTCGCTAAAGGACGGCGGGTTTGCGCTGAGGACGGATCGTTGCTTACGGTCGATCTTTGCATGTTCGATCCTGCGCTTGCCGACTATGACGGAGACGGGCACGAGGATCTGGTGGCCGTGGATGAAGACGGACGCGCCGCAGTGTATGCAGGCACAGGCAAGTTCGTTAATGGTGCGCCCGCATTCAGCAACGGGCGTTACCTCAGACAGCAGGCGCAGGAACTGAAGTTCGGTTGCCTTGCGACTCCTTTCGGCTGCGACTGGGATGGAGATGGAGACTGGGATTTCATCTGCGGTAACTCCGCAGGATACATATCCTTCATCGAGAATCTTTCAGGTCCGGGCGTTGTGCGTCCGAAATGGGCTGAGCCGAAGTATCTGACTGTTCGAGGTAAGAGGATTAGAACGATGGCCGGATGGAGCGGGTCTCCGCAAGGTCCGGCTGAACGCAAATGGGGCTACTCAAGCGCATCGGTGGGAGATTGGGACGGTGATGGTATCTTGGATGTCATTGCAAACGACATTAACGGCGATGTCCGCCTTTACCGTGGAGTGAGTTGTGGCGGTACTGAGATGTACGCGGGAGCGGGAATCGAGGTGGTGTGGGACGGCAGACAGCCGGTTCCGCCGTGGGAATGGCGAGGTGATCCGGGGAAGTGTCTGCGTGCTCCGTGGCGCTCCACTGTCGAGATGTTCGACTGGAACCGTGATGGGCTTCAGGATATCGTGGCTATGGACTGCGAGGGGATGATCGTTCTCTTCGAACGCTATCGTGGGGATGATGGACGGCTCCTGCTGAAAAGTCCGAAACGCGTGTTTGTGGATGAAAAAGGCAGGCCGCTCTGCTTCAACAGCGGGGTGCGTGGCGGCAGCGGACGCGCCAGGTTCAGACTTGCAGACTGGGATTGCGACGGTCGCGTCGATATCCTTCAGGCGGCGTTCAATGCGCGCCTTGTGCGGCAGGTCGCCGAGAAGGATGGGCGGCATGTGTTCCGGTATTACAAGAAGATCGGCGAGGAGCAGCTTCAGGGACACACCTGCTGTCCGACAACCGTTGATTTCAATGCGGATGGAATTCCTGATCTTGTGATTGCCGCTGAAGATGGATATTTCTACTATATGCCAAACAAGGGAAAATGAAATGAAGATGAAAATGAAGATGTTCGCTGCGATGGCTGCGATGCTGCCGTTTGTTTCGGCTTTCGGTTCGTCGGCGCCGGCGCATGGTGACGGGAAGATGGTGTGGGGGCTTATGATGCAGCTCGGCCACAACATGTGGGGGGAGCAGCCGCCTGTCGGGGAGCCTAAAACGGAAGAGGAGAGGGACAGGTACGCCCGCGACTTCAACCGCACGGACGAGAAACTTTGGCACGAGGTGACTGAGTACGCGGCGAAGAAGGGCGTTAACCTTCTGCTCATTGACCTTGGTGAAGGCATGGTCTATCCGAGCCATCCTGAACTTGCGGTGAAGAGGAGCTGGTCGCCGGAGAAGATGAAGGCTGAGCTTGCGCGTCTGAGGTCGCTCGGGCTGGAGCCGATCCCGAAGCTCAACTTTTCCGCTTCCCACGATGCATGGCTGAAGGAGTATTCGCGGATGCTTTCGACGCCTGAATACTACAAGGTCTGCGCGGATGTGATACGCGATGTCTGCGAGATATTCGGGAAGCCGCGCCTTTTCCATTTGGGATGGGACGAGGAGAAGATGATCGCGCAGAGGAGGAGCCGTCTGGCTGTGGTGCGTCAGGGGGATCTTTGGTGGCACGATTTCCTTTTTACGGTGAAAGAGGTGGAGAAGCACGGCTCGCAGGCATGGGTGTGGAGCGACGTCAATTGGAAGTATCATGAAGAGTTCCTCAAGAAGATGCCGCATCGCGTCATGCAGTCCAACTGGCACTATTTCTTCCTGCAGTATATGGTGCGCAACGACGAGGAGATCAAAAAGCGCGATTGGACGGAGGCTTGGACCGGGCCGCTCGGCTTTCTGGAACTGGAAGAGGCGAAGTATGACCAGATCCCTTGCGCCTCAAACTACAAGGTGCCGAAGAATCTCGAAGTGATCGTCAAGTTCGCGAAGGAACACATCGCCCCTGAACGTGTCAAAGGTTTTCTCATGGCGCCGTGGGCCCGCAGCTACGGCGAAAAACACCGTGCAAAGCTTATGGAGGCCTGCGATCTCATCGAGAACGCGCGCAGGATATGGGCGAGCGACGAAAAGGACATTGTCATCTACGGTACGACCCCAGCGGGGATCGCCGCAGCCGTGCAGGCGCGGCGGATGGGGCTGGAGCCTATAGTGATCGAGCCTTCTTCGGTTGTCGGCGGTCTTACCACCGGAGGACTTGGTCAGACCGATATCGGCAACAAGGTGGCGTTCGGCGGCATCGCCAGGAAGTTCTACAAGGACATCAAGGCATATTACGAGAAGGATTCCTCCTGGATGTTCCAGAAACGCAGTGAGTACAAGCCGCGCGGAAAGACATGTTGGCAGAGCGGCGAAGATTCGATGTGGACGTTCGAGCCGAGCGCGGCGCGGAAAGTGTTGGACTTCTGGATCCGTGATAACGCGATCGTCGTTCATCGCAATGAACGTCTCGATCGCCGCCCTGGCGGTGTCGAGAAGAAGGATGGACGCATCGTTGCCATTCGTACCGAAAGCGGAAAGCGTTTTACGGCGAAGATGTTCCTTGACTGTACGTATGAGGGGGACCTCATGGCTGCCGCCGGTGTCTCGTATACCGTCGGGCGTGAGCCGAACTCGAAGTACGGCGAGAGGATAAACGGAATTCAACGTGCGCTGATGAAGAATCATCAACTCAATAAGGGTGTTGATCCCTATGTAAGGAAGGGCGATCCGTCCAGCGGGCTTCTCCCGGGAATTGAACCTGATGTGGCGGATCCCGACGGCTTCGGCGACAGCCGCGTTCAGGCATACTGCTACCGCATGTGCCTTACCGATCATCCGCAGAACCGCATCCCGTTCAAGAAGCCGGCCGGATACCGCGAACTCGATTATGAACTGCTGTTGAGAAATCTCGAGGCCGGACCGCTAGACCCTGCGCACAACGGCATGCCGTGGATCAATTCGCCAATGCCAAACCGCAAGACAGACACCAACAACCGTACTGGCTTTTCCACGGACCTGATAGGTGGCGCCAGCCGCTGGCCGGAAGCTACGTATGCCGAGCGTGAAGAGATCGCGTTGAAGCATCTTAAGTATCAGCAGGGGCTTATGTGGACGCTTGCAAACAGTCCGAGGGTCCCTGAACGAATCAGAAACGAGGTTGCACGTTGGGGAACATGCAAGGATGAGTTTATCGGTGAACGTGGTGACGGCTGGCAATACCAGCTCTACGTCCGCGAGGCGAGACGTATGGTTGGCGAGTACGTGATGACAGAGCACGAGTGCCGAGGCGCACGGCTTGCACCGAAGCCGATAGCCATGGCGGCATACGGCATGGATTCGCACAACTGCCGCCGGTATGTGACGAAGGATGGTTTTGTGCTCAACGAGGGCAATATCGAGGATTACAGCATGAATCCTCCGGGAATGCCGTTCAAGCGATTCCAGCCATATCCCATAGACTACGGTGCAATTGTTCCGAAACGTGAGGAGTGCTCCAATCTGCTTGTGCCGGTGTGCGTGTCTGCGTCGCATATCGCATTTGGTTCAATCCGTATGGAGCCTGTGTTTTTCGCTCTTGGGCAGTCTGCCGCAACCGCCGCCGCACATGCGATTGATGACGGCTGCGCCGTGCAGGATGTCGACTACGCCAAGCTGCGGGCGCGGCTTCTCAGAGACGGTCAGAGGTTGAAATAGGCGAGGCGTGTGAATTTTGGATGGCATCATTGAAGTAAACGTTCCTTGCAATGAAAAACATTCAATACATAGATCCTAAGATTAAGCTTGCTGACGGGGTCTCCGATTGGCTTTGCGGCGAGAACGGGTGGACAGGTTTGGTCGAGGATACGCCGTCCGGGTCGAAGTCGCTTGCGCATGTGCTTGTGGTGGTACCCACCGCGCAGAGCGGACGCCGTCTGCGCTTCGCCCTCGCAAAACGGGCGTCCGAAAAAGGCTGGGGCGGAGTTTTGCCGCCTGTCGTCGCGATGACAAGCTCTCTTCTCAATGGGGACAGACCCGATGTCGCTTCAGAAGCGATTGAGATTGCGACGCTTGCTGAAGTTCTTCTGGATATCGACCTTTCGGAATTTCCTGTTCTCTTTCCCAAGGTTCCGGATGAGCGTGGATTGCGTTGGGCTCTTGATATGGCCGAAAGCCTGCTTGGAATCCCGCAGGTTCTCGGCGAGGGCGCGATGTTCGCGCATGAGGTAAAGTGCGATGCGGAGAAGGACAGATGGGAGGACATCGCAAAACTGGAGGGGATGTTCCTTGCCGCCTTGAAGCGGAAAGGTTTTTCGTCCCGTCTCGAATCGCGCAGGGCGGCTGTCGATGCAGGTTGCCGCATTGAAGGGATTAGACGCATTGTGCTTCCAGGTCTTGCCGACATACAGCCCGCGCTCGTCAGGTATCTCGGGAATTCAAGTCAGGAGATCACGGTTCTTGTTCACGGAGAGGAGAACGATTCCTCGCGTTTCGACGGGTGGGGACGTCCGGTGCAATATTTTGCCGCCTCAATCAGGCCATCGGATATATTCCCTGCACCGACCGCAGTCGTTGAGGCTGATGACATCGCCGGTTTCTTCAGATCAGTGAAACCGGAGGATGCGCTTCCTGCTTTGGCGGTCTGTGATTCCGAGATGTATCCGGAGCTTGAAGGCGCGTTCCAGAACCGGTTTTCGGAAGATGAACTTGTTCTGCGCAACCCTACGCAAGAGAATGTCGCGAAGTCTTCCCTTGGGAGACTTCTGACTTCGATTCTCGCGCTTTCGGAATCTGGTGACTATACGACATTTTCGGCGTTTCTGCGTTCCGGTGACGTTGCGCGATGGCTCTCTACGGAACTTAAGGAAACGCCTGCAGGAATTGCCGGATTCGTCGGTGCTTTGGACAGTGTTCAGAATGCGCATCTCCCCCGCACTGTGGATGAGACGCTTTCTGCCATCCGTAGCGACATTGCCGCCGCAAGACACGACAGGGAACGCGATGCTCTTGCCGGCCTGCTGAAGGTCTGCGAGCTCGTCAAATCGGAGCTTGGGGATGCGTTCGCGTTTCTGCGCAAGATGTTTGCGTCCGTAAAGCTGGATGAACGCAATCCTGGAGACCGCGAACTCGTCGCCGCCGCCGGAGAGGTGCGCGAATTGAAGCGCGAAGTTGAGGTCGGGGCAATCCCGCAGCGCATGCGCGGCATGCTCTTCTCGAAGCTTCTGAAACGTGCCGCGTATATGCTTGAACCGCTCGCGCCGAACATACTCGCTGCAAACGGTTGGCTGGAGGTTCCTTGGTGCGACGAGGATGAGCTGGTAATTGCCGGCTTCAATGAAGGGTGTGTGCCGGAAAGCATCGTGGGGCATCCGTTCATCCCGGATTCGCTCCGCGCATCGCTTGGGCTTGTCACGAACGAAATGAGGGCGATGCGCGATTCGTTCATCTTTGCGGAAGCGGTGCGGTGCAGGGATGCAGGGAACGTGCACGTCCATATGCACCAGATCGCCGGGGATAAAAACGTGATGAAGCCTTCGAGAATTCTCTTCGGAGGAATTGGAGACGGAGACCTTCCCGGCCTCGCACGGCGCTTGTATGCGGTTACGAAGGGGCATGAAGGTTCTCCGCCGAAGCAGCTGCCGGACGCGTGGCGTCTGCGTCTGCCCATTCCGCCGGAGGAGCGTGTTGAGCGAAAGACTATTTCGCCAACAAGACTTGACCAGTATCTGCGCTGTCCGTTCAACTTCTTCCTGCAGGAGACGTTCGGCGAGTCCAGCGACGACAGGGCGCAGGAGCTTGATGCGATGACGTTCGGTACTTTGTGCCATGAGGTTCTGGACCGTTTTGCAAAGGAAGGGCCAAAGGATTCGGTCGATGCGCACGAGATTGCAGACTGGCTTGAGCATGAGGCCCGCATTCTTCTTGGCGCATATGGCACAAGCCTTCCGGCGATCATTGAGCTTCAAGGTGAATCTGCGATTGCGCGTCTCAGGAACTTCGCCCCGATTCAGGCTGCAAGGAGAAAGGCGGGGTGGCGGATCATCGCCGCCGAACAGAGTC
>JAGBFY010000258.1 GCA_017936245.1 Kiritimatiellia bacterium | reverse complement strand
GACGCACAACCACCCGACAGCCATATCCCCGTATCCGGGCGCGGCGACCGGTGTCGGCGGCGAGATCCGCGACGAGTCGGCGACAGGCACTGGTTCGCGTTCCACCGCCGGCATCTGCGGCTTCATGGTTTCAGACCTTCGTATCCCCGGCGCCGAGCAGCCATGGGAGAAGGACTACGGCGAGCGTCCTGCCCGTCTTGCGACCCCGCTCCAGATCATGACGGAGGGTCCTATCGGAGGCGCGGCTTTCGGCAACGAGTTCGGCCGTCCTCAGCTCACCGGCTTCTTCCGTACGTACGAGCATGAGGAGAACGGTCTGCACCGCGGCTACCTCAAGCCCATCATGCTTGCCGGCGGACACGGCTTCATCATCCGCGATCAGGTCACGAAGAAGCCCGTCACGACGGGCGCGTACATCGTCCAGATCGGCGGTCCCGCTATGCGCATCGGCCTTGGCGGCGGTGCAGCATCCTCGATGATGACCGGCACGAACTCCGAGGCTCTCGACTTCAACTCCGTCCAGCGCGGAAACGCCGAGATGCAGCGTCGCTGCCAGGGCGTCATCAACGCCTGCGCAGCAATGGGCAAGAAGAATCCAGTCCTTTCGATTCACGACATCGGCGCAGGCGGTCTTTCCAATGGATGCCCCGAGCTCGTCGAGGCCACGGGCGGCAAGTTCGAGCTTCGCGAGGTGCATAACGAAGAGCTTTCGATGAGCCCGATGGAAATCTGGTGCTGCGAAGCGCAGGAACGCTACGTGCTCGCGCTTCGCCGTGAGGCTCGCGGCTTCTTCGAAGAGCTCTGCGCACGTGAACGCTGCCCTGTTGCATTCATTGGCGAGGCGACAGGCGACGGCAGGCTTGTGCTCACCGACCGTCAGTTCAACGACAGCCCGATCGACATGGATGTCAAGGTGCTTCTCGGCAAGCCCCCGCGCATGGTGCGCAAGGTCAAGCGCGTGAAGGCGAAGCACAGCGAACTTAATCTCACCGGAGTCAAGACGATGGACGCGTTCTTCCGTCTTCTCAATCTCCCGACAATCGCGGACAAGACGTTCCTCGTGACGATTGCCGACCGTTCGGTGACGGGTCTTGTCGCCCGCGACCAGATGGTGGGTCCGTACCAGCTTCCGGCTGCGGACTGCGCCGTTACGATGATGGGCTACAAGACCCTTAACGGTCAGGCGATGGCGACTGGCGAGCGCACCCCGGTCGCGCTTCTCGACGCTCCGGCTTCGGGCCGTCTCGCAATCGCCGAGGCGCTCACCAACATTGCAGCTGCGGACTGCGGCGACATCAAGAACATCCGCCTTTCGGCGAACTGGATGGCTCCGTGCGGTGAGCCCGGCGAAGATGCAAACCTCTTCGATACGGTCAAGGAAGTCGGCATCAACTTCTGTCCTGCGCTTGGCGTTTCCATCCCTGTCGGCAAGGACTCCTGCTCGATGCACACGACGTGGAAGGATTCGAAGGGTGTCGATCACCGTCAGGTGGCTCCGCTTTCGCTCGTCGTTTCGAGCTTCTCGCCTGTTGAGGATGCAACGCTTACGCTTACTCCCGATCTCAAGCGCAGCGAAGGCTCCAAGCTTGTGTATGTCGATCTCGGCGCCGGAAAGAACCGCCTTGGCGGAAGCTGTCTTGCTCAGGTGTACAACCAGCTCGGCTGCGAGAACGCCGATGCGGAAGCAAAGAGCGTCAAGGCGTTCTTCAATGCGATGCAGAAGATCGTGAAGGGCAAGCTTGCTCTTGCTTATCACGACCGCAGCGACGGCGGCATTGCCGTCACCCTTGCAGAGATGGCAATCACCGGCGGTCTTGGTGTGAATGTTGAGCTTCCCGAGGATGATCCGCTCGCCGCGCTCTTCTCCGAGGAGCCGGGAGCCGTTCTTCAGGTTTCCGAAAAGAATCTCAAGGAGGTTTTGTCGATCTTCTCGAAGGCGGGTCTTGCCAAGTTTACGCATGTGATCGGCGAGACGACCGACGACCGCAGTTTCGGCATCTATGTCGGTGTTCGCAAGGCTCTTGATACGGACATCACGGCGATCCGCCGTGCATGGAGCTCCACGACCTATCGTATGCAGTCGCTCCGCGACAATCCCGTCACGGCGCGCGAAGAGTATGACAATGGTCTTGATGAGCATGATCCGGGTCTCACCTACAGCCTCACCTACAATCCCGACGAGGTGCCTGCCGCAAAGAAGGGCAAGGCTTCGAAGGAAAAGCCGCGCGTTGCAATCATGCGCGAGCAGGGCGTCAACGGCCACATCGAAATGGCGGCGGCATTTGCGCTTGCCGGTTTCGAGAGCGTGGACGTGCATATGACCGACTTCATGGAAGGGCGTGTCGATCTCGCCGATTTCAAGGGACTTGTTGCATGCGGCGGCTTCTCCTACGGCGATGTGCTCGGCGCCGGTTCCGGCTGGGCGCGCTCTGTGCTGTACAATGATCGTCTCAAGAAGATGTTCACGAAGTTCTTCGCACGCAAGGATACGTTCGCTCTTGGCGTGTGCAACGGCTGCCAGATGCTTTCCCAGCTCAAGGATATCATTCCTGGTGCGGAGGCATGGCCGCGTTTTGTGCGCAACGTCTCTGAGCAGTTCGAGGCTCGTACGTGTACGCTCGAGGTGCTTGATTCGCCGTCCATCTTCTTCAAGGGAATGGAAGGATCGAAGATTCCCGTGGCTGTCGCACACGGCGAAGGCCGCGCGGAATGGGATGACGGCAAGACCAATCCCGATGCGAAGACTTCGCTCCGCTATGTTGATGGACGCGGAAACGCCACCGAACGCTATCCGTACAATCCAAACGGCACGAAGGGCGGTCTCACCGGCTTCACCACGACCGATGGACGCGTCACCATCATGATGCCGCATCCGGAACGCGGATTCCGTGCCGCTCAGATGTCGTACAACCCAGGCACGTTCAAGAAGGACGGTCCCTGGATGCGCATGTTCCGCAACGCATACGAGTTCGCGACAAAGTAAGCAGGGCTAATCGTAAACCTCGGTATGGCAAAGATAAAGCTGACAAAGACCGAACTTAAGGCGCAGACGGACGCCTTGAAGCGTTTCCAGCGGTTTCTGCCGATGCTGCAGCTGAAGAAGCAGCAGCTTCAGGCAGAGATTGCCGGCATTGTGCAGAAGGCGGACGAGGTCACGGCGCGAGAGGAAAAGGCCCGTGCCGACCTTGGCTCGTGGGTTGGTCTCTTTGCCGCTGGGGGGGATGAGATCCTTTCGGGGTTGGTGAAGGTCAAATCCATAAACACCGGAACGGCAAACGTGGCCGGCGTCGCCAT
>JAGBFY010000257.1 GCA_017936245.1 Kiritimatiellia bacterium | reverse complement strand
GGTTGTTTCTGTCGGTGGCGTACCTGTGCGCACATGGACTGAGATGCAGACGGAAGTACAGATTTCCGGCGGCAAACCGACTGAGTTCGTAGTGGAGCGTGAGACTGTCGGCAAAGTGAACCTCACTGTCGTACCTAAACGCCACGAGGCCAGCGGCGCCTATTTCATTTATGCGCTTTCGGCGACCAATCAGGTAAAGACGGCAGCATGGATGCCTGCGCGCAACCCTCTCAAACAGTTGCAGTGGGATGTAATGAACATTGTGCGCGTTCTGAAGGCTCTTGTGACCCCCAAGGAGTCGAAGGCCGCCGCTCAGGCGCTTGGCGGTCCGGTGATGATTGCGCAGGGGCTTTATACCCAGGTGCGCAATGACGTATGGGATGCATTCGGATTCCTCCGTTTCCTCTGCATAAATCTGGCGATACTCAATCTGCTTCCGATACCGGTTCTTGACGGCAGCATAATAATGTTCTCGTTCATTGAACTTGTCACAAGGCGCAGATTGAGCGGGAAGTTCATAAATCTGCTTACGCGGATGTTCATGTTCCTGCTGATTGCGGCAATGCTGTTTTTGGTATATCGCGATTCGCTCAGGACATGGCGCATCCATCGTTCGGCGAAGTCTGTTGATGCTGTGGAGTCGGCAAAATGAAGCGCTTCTGCGAAAACCTTCCCGTTTTCCTTGTGTTTCTGACGGTTGTCGGGTTCTCGTGGATATTTGGCGGCGCAAGCGGACCGCATCTTCTGCCGATCATGCCGTGGCTATGGGCGTTAGCACTTGAGACGCTGCTCTTTTTCCCGCAGCGCCATGCGCTTGAAAGCATCGCAGAAGCCCGTGGTCGTGTATGGAAGGCGCTCTCGCGCGATCCGATCACATATGCGGCAATTTCGTTCATGCTCATGCTTGTGATGCCGATTTTCAACCGTGGCCTATGTCCGGTGTGTGACTATCCGATGATTCTTTCAGGTGTCGATCCTGCGCCGCCGATTCCGTATTCGCCGTTCTGCGTAAACATACGCGAACACATTGGGGTGATGGTGTGGTTTGTGCCGGCCTTGACCGCCATGCTTGCCGTCCGTCATGCGCTTCTGCGTTCGGGACGCCGTATACTGGTGCACCTTCTGGTCTGGAATGGTGCGGTACTCGCGTCGCTCGGATTTCTCCAGCAGGCTACGGGGGCAAAGGCTCCTTTCTGGCTTGATATTCCTGATCCGGTTCATTACTTTTCCTCTTTTGGCTATCCAAACATGGCTGGGGCGTTCTTTGTTGCGCTTTTTGCCGTCTCTGCGGGGCTGTGGCAGGATAACGTGCGTCGCTATTTCAGGCATGTCAAGGAGAAGAGGACGACTGAGGTCGAGTCCAATCCGGCTGAGAGGCTGTGTCCGCAGTGGGTGAAGACGCATTACATGCTCATCCCTGTAGGGCTCACGTTCTTTGCATCCCTTGCGACGCTTTCCCGCGCTGCCATCATGTTGGCGTTCTCGATTCTCGGATTCTGGTTCCTCTACCTTTGTCTTTCCCTGTTCACGCGCCACAAGAACGTCAGGCAGGTGAAACTGTATTTGTGGATGATTGTTGGCGTGATTGCCACGGTGATCCTTGTGTCGGTATTCGCGCCCAAGGAGTTTACGGACGAAGTAACCACGCTTTCCCCAACTTCTGTGGCCGACCGTATGACCGGCAAGGCCCAGTACCATACGCGCGTTGCGACTGAGATTTTCAAGGATTATCCGCTGTTCGGCGTTGGAGGATGGGGTTACAAGCACTTCTGTCTCGGCTACATGACCGATGCGGAACGGAAACAGCTTCAGACGGTCGGTGGAGTGAATGTCCACAACGACTATCTTCAGGTGCTTTGTGAACATGGTGTCGTGGGCGGAGCACTTCTCGTTGCGGTGGTGTTTATGCTGTTCTTGCCGTTTTTCAGCCATTGGGGACACAGGCTCAAAGTCGCGCACTTTACCAAAGGTAAGGATCTGCCTCGTCCGACCGCTCTTTTCTGCGTACCTGCCGTTGTTGTCGGTGTGCTTGTGGCGGCGGTTGCGAATCTCGTTCATGCGTTTGGCGATTGCGTGTTCCGTTCTCCCGCCGTGCTGACGCAGTTCCTTCTGTTGCTTGCTTCGGTGGAAGGATTTCTGCACGATGGCGAGGACGGCAAATGAGGTCTTCGTCTGGGTGTTCCGGACGGCGTGGCTTTTTTGCGCGGCTTATTGATCCTGGACCGGTCTTGCCGAAAGACGGCGGCATATTCTGCAGTGTCTGCGGGTACTGCATGCCTTGTCCCTATGGAGTGGACATCCCCGGAATATTCTCGCTTTACAATGATGCTGTCGCGGGGACAGACCCTTCGGGACGCAAGTTCCTGAAGGTTTACGAAGAGGATATTCCGTATCTTAAGCAGGCAAATCACTGTATTGAATGTGGTATCTGCCAGTCGCAATGTCCGATGTCGGTGGATATCCCCAAGGAGATGCGCCGTATCGATGAACTCGTCGAGTCGCTCAAGGTTGAGGAACTGAGGAAATGACGAGAAGGGGCTTTCTTGGCGGCGGCGTTGCCTTGGCGGCGGCGCAGGTTTTTGCAAATGGAGAAGATTCGTCAATCTCCAATCCTGGCATTCCGCAGCGCTCTATGCCTATCGTGCCTGCTGGAGCGGGAGGATTCAGTGTTTTCCGTGCAAAATGCATCGGCTGCCAGCTCTGCGTGAAGGCGTGCCCGGAAAAGGTGTTGCGACTCTCTGATCGGCTGGGTCGCTTCCCGTTGCCGGTGATTGGGTTTGAGCATGGCTATTGTCGTCCCGCATGTACACGCTGCGCAGATGTGTGCCCGGCCGGTGCAATCGTTAAGCTTTCCGAAGAAGAGAAACTTCGTACACCTATAGGACGCGCTTCGTGGCACCGGGAACGCTGCGTTGCCGCAAGGGAGAATGTCCGTTGCACGGCCTGTGAACGGCATTGCCCAACCAAGGCGATAGCTCTTGTGGACGGGGTTCCGGTTCTTGATTCAGCCAAGTGCATTGGGTGCGGGGCCTGTGAAAATCTTTGTCCCGCAAGACCGCTCCCCGCCATCACCATTGACGGGATATGATATAATGGTGCAAGTTTTTCAAGACGTATAGAATGATATGATAAATACTTTACATATGGCAGAAGAAAGTGCCAATAGAGAGGTTGGAACGTGAAGAGTAAAGGTAGTGAACCGCCAAGCCTGTTCGATAATCTGGATCTGTTTGCGCAGACGGCGGAGAATGAAGCTGAAAAGGGCGAGCCAAAAGAGGAAAAGCCTGTTGAGGATGTGTCCGGTGGGACTTCTCCGGCGGAAACGTCGCTGAAAGGTCTGACCGGACGCGGTCCGATGCGCGATCTCTATGATTTCAATTTCCGTCAGTATTCAGCGTATGTCATCTGTTCGCGTGCAATCCCCGCCATTGAGGATGGCCTCAAGCCGGTGCAGCGCCGTATCATGCACTCCCTGTGGGAGAAGGATGACGGAAAATACACCAAGGTCGCGAACATTGTCGGTCATGCCATGCAGTACCATCCGCATGG
>JAGBFY010000256.1 GCA_017936245.1 Kiritimatiellia bacterium | reverse complement strand
TTTCCAACGACAACATCGCCACACTGCTCGGCATATCAAAGAGTCGCGTGAAACAGCACCTGAACGAACTCTACGAAAAGATCGGCGCCGCAAACAGAGCCGAAGCCGTATCCATCGCACTTCGCAAACACCTGCTCAAATTATAGAGGCAGTTGCAAAACCCGATACCCTGACACTATAACGGGTCGATCCCGAAGGAACGGATCTCTCCGTCAAAGAAATCCGCAGTCGGATGAATTGCACCCAGTGTTCCATACCGCTGATTCCAGAAATAATCAGAATAGAGCTTAACCGGACCCTTGACGCCGTCAACCTCAAACCACATCGTCCTGCGGTCCGTGGCAATGACAATTCGATTCCATTCTCCTTCTCGCAGCTTTGGTCCCCTGAGTCGAGCCTGAACCGAAGCATTACGGAGATTATAGGCGTTCCCCTGCGCCAAAAACGCAAGCAATGTCCCGTCCGGTTCGATCTGTAGGGTCAGACCGCAATTCCCGGAACCAAAAAGACCTGAACGCCTTCCGAACCGGCGAGGCCTGACCTCCATCTCCAATCGGAACCCCGAAAAGCCGGGAACAACCTGCTGCGGAAGCACCCACCACCCGTCCGCTGGCGCCATTCCGGCCTTCAAATGCCGTGCCAGAGGATTGCCGTTGTGGCTTTCCGCCTGTCCATAGCCTTGCGAAAGCGATGCCGAGGCCCCTCTCATCGCAGCCAATGCACGACCAGAACCAAGATACATCACGCTACCGCGCCTACCCGAAAAATCAGCGTTGATGCGTTCAAACATATTCTCATCGAACTGAACCGAAGTGACCGATTCTTCGTCTCTCTCAAAAACATGTGCGCCTATCTTCCTTCCGGAAGGTCTGTATACGCTTTTCGGCAGGCCACGCCAAATGCGGTAATCCATACCGATCAGCTGCAGGCGAAGGACGCTGCCCTTTTCCATCGGCTTCCATTTGAACGAGAACTCCGCCTCCGTGCCATCAAACGGAGGAGGCAGATATTCCGTGACAGGGGAACGGGACACGACGATCCCACGACTGTCCGAAGCATTGAACCCGTACGAATCCAATTTCATCAGATCACCCAGCAAGATCTCCCCACGTATCGTATCCTTCAGATCCACAACCACCTTACCGTTCGCTATTTCGTCATTCGGGACCGAGAACAGCAAAGTGTCCCCCCAGTTGGAAAAGGGTGCGCCGTCATAAGACCAGACGCCGTCCCTGTACTTCGACGCTCTTCCAGCAGACGGATTCTCCACCTTGCATCCCACGACCCTGATCGTGCCGTTCATCGGCAGTCTGGAATTGTCGGCATGTCCCTTATACTGGATACGGAACTGCTCCCTCCCCGACTTGCGTCCGGAGAGACGGTCATGGACATAAACAGTATCGACATCATCGATCACCTCAATGGTCCTGACCGGAACGGGACTTTTCACCCTCCCGCGCACCAATCGCATGCCGGTCTCATCGGGCTCTCCAATCTCAAGATTTCCGTCAACATTCCGCATAAGCTCCCTGAGCGGCTGCTTCACCCATTTATGGTCGATGTTCCTCAACGGATTGAGGTCTATCGGCCAAAGCCCCTCGCCAACCTTATATTCGCCGCCTTCCCAGACAATCTCAACCGACGGACACAGGATACGGTGGTCAGCTATGAAATCCGTAACCTTCGACTTAAACCACACGCTCTCCAGTTCGCCAGAGCGAAGAGCCTGGGACCGAAACCTTTTCACGACCTTCCCGCCGCCGTCGCGGAACGTCATGGCGACATTGAATTTCACCCCTCCGAACGTGCCGTCGGGAACATTCCGCACCTCCACCTCGATCGGCTCACCGGCCGCAAGCGACTTGCGGTAGGACACGATCAGATTTGGGATGGATATGTCATCCCCCGGGAAGACGTCAAATCTGCGTCCGGCGGTGGCATCCGCAAAATACCGCAGAATTCGCGCCGTCGAAAATCCATTGCAGACCGTAGGGCGGAAGTGGGTGTTTTCATTCTCCTCGTCCCATTCTGGGCACAGCACAAAGTCCGCCCCGAGATCAATCGCCGCAGACATTGTTCCGCAAAGCATCTCGGTCCCCTGCGAATCGTGCGTATATTGCCAACGGTAGCTGTTCTCATGGCCTATGCGCACAAGAACGCCAAGTTTCTTCCGTCCCTTGAATTCAGGTTCCTCCATCACCGATCCTATGATCTCCTGCTCACATCTGCGGAAGCGCACACCGTCAAACCTCCGGTTGTGATACGATCGGTCGAGGGTGTGGACAAACCCGTCCGTTCCGCGAAGTATCCTGCGGAGACGTTCCTTAGCCGCGGCAATTTCGGCAGATGAAAGACCCTCGGGGTCGACAGGCTTCTTCTCCCACACTCCGAAATATGGCATAACCAGAAACTTGTCGCCATACTTTGTCTTGAGTTCCTCGCGCATTTTTGCGTAGAACCAGAGGGACGACTCCCGGCATGCGGGATACCGCGTAAAGACTATCTTGCCGTCGATACGATAGGCGTTGGGCATCTTCAGCGCCATTTCCGCGGTCCTGAAGCACAGCTCTTTCGCCCGTTCATCGCCGAACTGGTAGGGCAGTTCCACGAGCACCTCCATTTCGCCGCCCGGCAGCGCCGAACGGTTGATGATATCGTCTCGTCTCGTTTGGGTGAGACAGGCCGCAAGTCCGTTCATCCTGCCCAGCCGCACGGCTTCAACCGTCTTGAGCCAAGACGCCGGATTGAGGAAATGCTTGTCGTCCGACGCCCGGAAAGACGTGTCTTGATGGAGCGGCCGTTCATACCAGCGGTGGATGAAATCGTCGCGCTCTGCCCCATACTTCATTTGCGCCCGCGAAAAGATCGCCATCGGTTTCGCGAATGCGCATGACACACCCAGAAGCGATGTTAAAAGAAGTGTCCTTTTCATATCATTCATTCTCCTGGCAATAACAGCCCTTCGTATCAAACGTTCATTTCATGGCCATAAAAGTTTGCGGATCCGCTCCGGAAACACCCTCACCTCAGGCCGAACCGGAGATTGGCAAGCCGGCCTCGGAAGAAATCCAATGTCCTGTTGGCCCCGCCCACCGCCGTGTAGCGCGCCTGGAACTGACAGCCGGAGTGGGGCACAGGCTCCCCTTCCACTCCATTGACCACAACCTTGAACGTGCGCTGGTCAAACACCAGCCTGACCCTGCTCCATTCGCCGACCTTGAGAGATGCCGCCGCCTTTGCATTTTTCGGCACGCCCCACATGTGGGCCTCCGGCACCCCATCCCTGAGGAAAAGCGAATACGCCGCATTTCCTGCGTCGACGAGCGACTGTCTTCCATCCAGGCGTTCGGGGCGGACATCCACGGAGATCTCGAAGCCGGCGAACTTTGGCGCAAGCTGTTGAGGCAGCATCAGATAATCGCTTCCGTCAAAATCCAGCGCAAAGCCGCCGTCCTTCCTCCTCACGCATTCAGGCGCATTTTCAAGCGCGTCGAAAATGTCGTTCTTTATGTACCTCGTCAATGTATCGCCGTAGTTCGACTCCCCCTGGCCGAAACCGGTGACAAGCGTTGCCGCACCGCCCGATATCCCGCTGAGATGACGCCCGGAATCCGTCCAGACCACCGATCCGCGCGCATCATCAAAACCGTAGAACGGCTCATCGACACGGCTGGAATCGACCGCGACCTCCGTCACTCGGTTTTCGTCCCGCTCAAACACATGGAACCTGCGGACCACTCCCGTCGGCTTTCCTAGTTCAAGAGGAGAACCCCTCCAGACGTTCCCGTCACCGTCGACTATCTGCATGCGCAATATGTCAGAGCCGCCCAGCGGCTTCATGCGGAAAGCGAACCTGCCATCCCGCACATTGCACGGCTTGGGAATCGAAATCTGCGAAAGATGGCGGCTCACGGTAAAATTGCCGCCCGCTGGACCCGATATCCCTACAACATCCTTCTCGACGACGTCTTTCACCTTTATCCGCATTTTCCCGAACAGCGGAGAAAGATCCGTAACAATTTCAGCCTCTCCGATTTCAGATCTGGGGACCGACGCGAAAAGACCGACATCCCAATTGCAGTAAAGCGAGTTCCTGAGCCTCCACCCGTCCGGAAGCATCTTGCGCATCCTGTTACGCCCTGTGATCAGTTTCAGTCCTCCGGCATTCACGATGCGGATGTCTCCGTTCAACGCCAGTGAGCGGGGAGCGTTGCCTCGCGCCTGCATTGTGATTTTCAGCACTATATCGTCTGCATTTCCGCTACGCGACGGATCATACATGAAGACGGTGTCGGGACCTTGCAGGACCTCGACGCTTTTCACCGGCGCGTCCGAAGAAAACGAACCCGAAACGACGACTTCCCCTCCGGTATCCGCCGAAGCGCAAGTAATCGAACCTGTCACGTTTTTCGTACGTTCACGCAGGGAGTGCTTCACCCACTTGGCGTCGACGGCACGTACCGCATTGAGATCGAGCGGCCAGAAGCCTTCGCCGAACCTGTAGCTGCGCCCATTGGTCTTCACCGTCAGCTCCGGAACCAGAAACCTGTTCTTCTCCAGAAGCTCAGTCGCCGGCGAAACGAAAGACACGCTGTCAATGGAATCTGAATCGAGACTTGACGACGGATAGGTCTTTACCGCCCTGCCGTGGACGTCTTTCCACCTGAAAGCGCATACGAAGGTCTCGCCGCTGAATGTCCCGTCCGGGATATTGCGCACTTCCACCTCTATCGGCTCGCCCGCGATGAGCGACCTTCTGTACGACACCGTCAGATTCGGCACCGACACGTCATCCCCCGGGAACGGCGTAGGCGGCACACCCGCGAACGCATCGGCAAAGTAGCGCATGATTCGCTGATGGACATATCCGTTCGCGACCGTCGGGCGGAAGAATGTATTTTCGTTCTCCTCATCCCATTCGCAGCCTATGATGAAGTCTGGACGAAGCATCTGCATGGTCTTCATGCGCTCCACGAGCGTTCTGGTTCCCTGGGAATCGATATCGTAGCTCCAGCGGTAGCAGTTTTCGTGTCCGGGGGTGACGGGCATCCCCATGTACTTGCGCCCCGCGAACTCCGGCTCGGCAAGCACGCTTTGATAAAGCGGCACGAGAACTTCGCGCTCGAACTCCGCTCCGTACCGGCGCGGCCAGTATATGTCCCAGCCGTGAAGAAAAACACCGTCCATCTTCCGCAGACAGTTCCTTAAATGGCCTTGCGCCCATTTCAGCTTCTCAATGGTGAGCGCCCCCTGACGAAGCAGCCTTTCGAACGCCGTCACATAGAACATGACGATAAACCTGCCGGGACCGAACTTTTCATCCAGCGCAGTGCGCACCTTTTCCGCAAAATCCAGCTGCGAAGGCTCTATCGGCGGATAGCGCGTAAGCACCACCTTTCCGTCGATACGATAGGCATTTGGCATCTTCAACGCCTGCTCCGCCGTCTTGATGTACGATTCGATCCCCTTGTCGGCATAGGCGTACGGAAGCTCGACGAGAATCTGCGTTTCGCCGCCGGGCATTACGCTCATGTCTATGACTTCATTGCACCGCGAGAGGGCGATGCACACGGCCAAACCGTCCATCTTGCCGAGACGCACCGTCTCGGCCGTCTTCTTCCAGGCCTCCGGATGGAGAATCCTGTCCGGGTCGGCAGTTTCCGCCCATGTCGAATTCTGGTGCAGCGGACGGTCGTACCAACGATGGATGAAATCCGTCCGCTGGGCGCCGTACTTCAGCTGGGCACGGGAGAACATCCCCATTTTCCCTGTTCTCGGCCTGTAGCTTTTGGCCCGCTCCCGCATTTCGGCGAGAAGCTTCTCCGCTTCAGGCGTGGGTATCCAGGAACTTCTTACGGCGTTCTCGCCCGCAGCCGCAGAGACCAGACAGCTAACAAGCATTGCGGCCAGAGGCAATAACTGAGAAAAACGAACACCCATGATCGGTCCTCCAAGTCGTTCAAAGGGTTTCCACAACCTCAACACGCCCTATCCGGTAACGTCGCTGTCCGTCATCGCCGTCATGGGGCAGTTCATACACGGGAGTCCCGTCTGCTTCTCCCACCGACACGAAAACATCATACATGCCGGACGGCAATACCGGACGCTGCCAGCGGCCGAGAGCAAACTCCGCCGACCGAGTTTTCGCGACCGTCTTTCCGGCCTCCGCCACCGGCAGTCTGGAGATGTCAAACCCGCTTGCGGTCAGGACGGCGGCGATTCCGCCATTTGCGGTCTTGAGCGTCAGGCAAGGATAGGCGGACGAATAGCACGGGGCGACGCCTGCGTTGGCGAATGTGAATTCAACCTTGAACGGAAGCGCCGACTGCGGCTCCTTGTTGGATACAACCTTTTTCGGGTAGATGATCCGCCTCGCCTGGAACCGATAGCCGAGACGCCGGTTGATCTCCGCCACCGCCTCACGGTTTTCTTCGAAAATCTCCCTCGGATCGCCGTGTATCGAGCAATACGAAGCGTGGTGCGCCTCAATGGAGTCTAGCAACGTCTTTCCGCTCCACAGCTTTTTTCCTTTCGCATAACGGTAGTGGGCGGATTCGATTATCGTGGGACTCTTCGGCCAGAACATACCCGCCTGCTCCTCATGAAACCAGAATTTGGGCTGCACCATGATCGAGTCATCACGCCAGCCAAGACCTTTGGAAAGCGCATATTCAATGGCCGGACTGGTTTGACCATTCTTGTCGGCGGTGAAATCGTCATTTACGACGAGCAGTGTACGCTTGAGGTGTTTCAGATGAAGATCGATATGGAGCTTGACGATTCGCTGGGTTTCCTCCGGTGAAAGCTGTATGGTCCGTCCGGTGTGCCCTTCGCCCCAGATCCCGACGGAACCTATGTCGACGAACGCCACCTCCTTCCGGCCGTCGTAACGCGCGGGGAACGCCGCAAGGAAATTGCCGAGCTTTTCGAGATAGACGGGGTCATCGGGAACGCATTCCCAAAACCTCCCCTCCGGATTCCGCCCCCACTTGCGGTTTTTATCGTCCCATTGCCAGCGGATCGTCTTTGCTCCGGCCTTGGCCACCCACGCCGGTGTCGCCTCCTTCATCGTCTCGCTGCACGTTATGCGGAACGCAACCTGTCCGCCGCGGGCGATCCACTGCTGCGCGGGAGTGTCGATGCAGTTCCAGTTGAACTTCCCCTCCTCCGGCTCGAGATGCGCCCAAGGGAGACGAAGGTACACCACCGAACATCCCGGAAACCACCTCAAATCGTCACCAGTATTTATGGTGGTGCCGTACTTAGGCCCGTTATCGTAATAGTGCATCACCCAGCCCATTCCGGGGTTGATGAGAGCCGAACCGTTGTCCCTGAGTTCGACAACTGTTTTCGCGTTCGCCACAAATACGGCGGCAACGACTAAAACCGCCAATAGCACATTCGACCGCGCCATGTCACTTCCAGTCCGCCGCCGCAGGTGCAACCAGGCGAATGCCGATATAGCTCTTTGACTGCTGATAGCCAAAGCCCTCGCGAAGTGCCGAACGGGAAAATCCTTGCTTGTTATACCAACTCCCGCCGCGACGGGTCCGCAGATTGTTGGTGTCGCTGCGCATCGCCCTCCCCACCGGATCGACCAACGGATCGGCATGGAGAATATCGGCCTTGCCGCCGTTGCCGTCATCGCCGTAAAATGTTTCAATATCGGGATAGAACCAATCTAAACACCATTCGGCCACATTGCCGGCCATATCGTAAAGTCCGAATGCGTTAGGCTTCTTAAGCCCGACGGGACGGGTTTGAGCAACGCCGCCGGGAGCGTCGGAATAGTCGGAGCTTGAGGTCCAGGCG
>JAGBFY010000255.1 GCA_017936245.1 Kiritimatiellia bacterium | reverse complement strand
GATCTATATGCGTTCAAGCCGTGCACCCAGTTCGTACGTGCGGCGCAATGCGTCGGCTCGTCATCTTGTCAAGGCGGCGCTCGCCCGCGCCATAGATGAGATTGACATGGCCATCGGAAATGACCCGTTCCCTGGATTGGGATACAACAATGACTACAACACGTCGGCTTCCGGCATGCAAAACGACGAGAGGAAGATCAGGAACGACAACTGGCATGGACGCGTGTTTACTCCTTCCAATGAAGTCGCCTATGCCGACACGGTTTCGACCCTTACGCTCGAGGCTCTCGGCTATCTGCCACCGAACCTTATCAACGAAGTCCGCTACTGGAGCCGCCACACACGTACCGCAAAATGGCATTCCTTCAATTATGGGTTGGGGCAGTATGCATTCACCGCTGTCAATGTCTCCGATTTCTTTGATTTGAACCAGTTCATAGATTTAGATGGTGTGCCGAAGCAGCGTCTAAACAGATCCTCGTCGGAACATGGACGTGTTTCGCCCGCGTATCTGTTCCGGAACTCGAACAATTCAGACATGGATACGGGCGGATCAATGGCAGCTGCATTCCTGACAGCGATGAAGGATGGCAGTGCATTTGGCGTCTCTCCTTCATTGCAGGATGTGCCTTTCGTTTCCATGATGGACTTCAATCTCGCTCTTGGCGGTAATCCGCTTGGGGGTATAGCTTCGCCTTTCATGGCGCGTCTTAATGGATCGTCCGGCAGATTCTATGATGGTGTCGGTGAAGATGTCGTCCGCCGTCAGGTGTTCATGGCTGGTGGATGGAATGGGGATTCCAATTTGACGTATCAGGCCTACAGCAGCGCGTACGGTGGCCGCCGGGTCAACCTCAAGTATCCTGAGTTCCAGCCTTTTGCCGGTTATTCGTGGTTTCCTAAGAACACGACGTTGTCGCACTGTTACAATGATGTTTCGGAGAGTCATCCTTTCTGGCAGCCGTTGAACAAGGATTTCCCGATCCTCTCCACGGCTTTGCTGTGCGACTATCTCGATTATGACAACGTTCCGCTTTCACTCTGCATTCCGTGCGCGGAGGCCGTTCCGATGATCTGTGGTGTGGAGTTGAATGACGATTGTGTCAAGTACGCGGTATCGATGGCGGAGAGGGAGTTGCAGCCGGCCAATCCGGATACGGGACAAAAGAAGAAAATCGAACGAACATATTCCATGAAGGTTGATGTTAGCGACCTTTCTCCGACGATAACAGCGGTATATCCCTTCATCAACGGGCCTCAAGGGCATAATGACGGCTATACTGTGGAGGCATTTGCCAGAGTGTTCTTCACTACTGAGTCCGGACTCGACGATGGCAACCTGAACGATGTCGGTCTGCGTGCATCAAACTCAGGACTCGGTACGCTTAACCAAAGTCAATGGAGCTCATCTGTCAATACTGAACCTGCTTATATCCAAGTTTCCTGTGGCAGCAAGCCATTGCAGGCGCGTGCTCCTTCTGGTGCCGGTGAGTCTGCTGAAAAGGATTCGATCAAGGGCGATATAAATCTGCGTTCAGGCAATGTGTCAAAAGAAGGGAAATTGGCGAAACTCGTTTATGAGATAGACGACTCAGGAAAGGAAACGCTTGTTGCTGATGAGTGCGAAGGCTATGTTGACAGCTTCATCTTCTTTGAAAATTGGATTGCGTGGGACGGCAAGAAAGTTCTGGATAACTTTATCAGTGATTCAAACCCGGCATTGAAGTTCCGTCCGTCCGTGGCTGTGTGGGTTCGCATCAAAAACAGCGACGACAAGACCGTCGATATGGTTCCGGCCACTCCGTCCAATGACGATCTGAACGATTTCCCCGCGAACAAGAGTTTGCATGGTTTCAACAAGGCCATGGGTGGCGATGCCGGTGATCCTCTGCTCAGGTTCTTCCCCAAAAAGAATGATGATTCGGGTGTGATACTTACAAAGCAGTATTTCAAGGATGGTGCTTCGATTACGGCAAAGTGGAAGCAGAAAGCGTATATCGCTAACGATCCCCGCATCAACTGGGCGCCTGAGCAGTGGTGGGCGACAGACCAGACGGCATCACCAGAGCAGCTTTGGTTCGACAACGTAAAGACCTTCCGTGCGAACAATTCCTGGTGCGACTTGGATATTTTCATGTCCGCCTCGGATCAGGGGTATATGCAATCCGTATATGAATGGATGCTGATTCCGCAGGTGCTTCGCATCAGAAAGGACGCGGAAGACTATGACAGGAACAACGGCAATATGCAGTGGGGTGTGTTTGAACAAGGCAGCGGATATGACGGAGAGGTCAATACCGCTGCGGGGGACGTGCTTCACAGCGATGTAATGTGGCGTACGCATCGTTCATCCGCATTCATGAAGGAAGGTGTAGATCCCGATACATGGGAGTGGGGACTTGTCGACAGATTGCCGTTCGACGATTCGGATACTGGCTTGCGCGTCAATCCGTACACAGACAGCATGAATGTCATGCTGGGGGCGTTTGCGAACATGCCGCGTGACTGGTGGGCGGCAAGCACGAATCATCTTGCCCTCGGCAAAAATTACATGGCTCCGGGTTCTTCGCTTGACCAGAACTATCTGTTTGACTGGTCGTGCAATTATCAGGATGTATACAATATGGCATATTACTGGATGGGTGCGTTCAAACGTTGGGATATGTCAAACAAAGAAGAGCGGAGCAAACTGTTCTACATGGCCGACTACTGGAAGGAAGTGTTTGAGGATGCTGTTTATTGGTATGACGGCCGAATTGCCTATAGCGTGCCTGTTGTGACTTCTGAGAACACTACGCTGGATTCCGGTGTCTTGAACGATTCCACAGTCGAGCCTATTTTAAAGGATCTGACAATCGCGGAGCGCAAGTTCCTGTATGGTTATCTGAAGGGATGTTTTGCGAATACGCATCAGCTGTTCCTGATATTTGTGCGTGCTGAATCCGCTGCTGGCGGCGGTGGTGCGGGATCAGGAGCACGTGCGGTCGCCCTTGTATGGCGTGATCCCCAGGCCCCTATGAAGAATGGTCAGTTTGTGAAGGCTGATGGAGGCACCGAGAATCCGCAATATGGCAGGGATAATGCGCAGGCATATTTGAATCTTCAAAACGATGCCAATGAAGAGGCTTGGCGCTTGAATGAGCGTAAGTATCCTCCCCACAAGACGCGCATCCTCTTCTATCATCAGTTGGATTAAGTTTGTGAATAATCGAAATGAAGAATATTCAATGGTAGGGCGCGTTGTCCCCAACGCGCCGCGGCGGCTTGAGGACAAGCCGCCCT
>JAGBFY010000254.1 GCA_017936245.1 Kiritimatiellia bacterium | reverse complement strand
GATCTGGGGCTGCAGATGAGCTGCATCGAGGAGATAGCGTGGAATCAGGGTTGGATTGACGATGCGCAACTACGGACTCTTGCGGATGGATACGGCAAGTCGACCTACGGACAGTACTTGCGCCGTTTGGCCGACGGAAAGATAGGGTGAGACGATGAAAGTCCTGCTTACAGGCGGCAATGGAATGCTTGGACGGACGCTCGTCCGTGAGCTTGGCGGAGAATTCGAGGTGATAGCGACCGATCTTCCCGAGGCTGACATAACCGACGAAGTTTCGCTCGATGCCGTTTTCGGGAGATACGCTCCGGATGTGGTGATCCATTGCGCTGCGATGACTGCAGTGGACAGATGTGAAACTGAGCGCGATCTTGCGTTCGGGCTGAACGCCCGCGGAACGGCGAATGTGGCGGCGCTTTGCAACCGTCGCGGGATAAGGCTCGTTGCGATTTCCACGGATTATGTGTTCGATGGAGATTCATACCGGTCGTACAACGAATTCGACCGTGCGACCGGCGGCCGGACGGTGTACGGTCAGAGCAAGTTCGCCGGTGAAGAGGCGGTGCGGACGTTGTGCCCAAATCATGTGATCGCCCGCATATCGTGGCTGTATGGTGCCGGTGGGCCGAGTTTTGTTCATGCAATGATGTCGCTTGCGGACGGAAGCCGTCCTGTGTTGAAGGTGGTCGCAGATCAGTTGGGCAATCCAACGAGCGCAGTTGCGGTCGCAAGAGCGTTGAGGGAGATGCTGAAACGTCCAAACCTTTGCGGGACTTTCCACGTTACATGCGAAGGCGAGGCGACTTGGGCGGAGTTCGCAGAAGAGATTTTCCGGCTTGCGGGAAAAGAACAGAAAGTGCAGCCGTGCACGACGGAGGAGTTTCCGCGCCCCGCGCCGCGTCCGAAGAATTCGCGTCTTGACAAGATGGGGCTGCGGCTTGCCGGATTGCCGCCGATGCCGGACTGGAAGGATGCATTGGCAGAGTTCATGGCAGCGGAATTTGCGAATTAAGGAGAATTTTTCCAAATGAATGTGGTAGAGACGGGCATAGAGGGCCTTAAGGTCATTGAACCCGATGTATTCCATGACGAGCGCGGGTATTTTGTTGAGACATACAATGCCGAACGCTATGCGTTGCACGGAATAAAGCAGGTGTTTGTTCAGGACAATGAAAGCAAGTCGCAGAAGGGCGTGGTGCGTGGTCTCCACTGGCAGACCGGAGTCGCGTCGCAATCCAAGCTTGTGCGCGTCGTTCAGGGGACTGTATGGGATGTCGCTGTTGATCTTCGGAAGGACTCGAAAACCTACGGACGGCATTTCGCCGTTATGCTCACAGGTGACAACAAGAAACAGTTTCTGATTCCTCGAGGGTTTGCGCATGGGTTCATTGTGCTGGAGGATGATACTATATTTGCCTACAAGTGTGACAATGTCTATTGCAAGACGGCGGAGAAGGGGATGCGTTTTGATGATCCGGCGTTGGGGATTGAATGGCCTGATGTGGGGATACCGTTGCTTTTATCGGAGAAGGATAGGGCATTGCCGCTTTTTAGGGAGATTGAGCCTGAAGAGGTGGAGCAATCGACAACGGAAAAAAGAAGATGCTTCTCTTGACGTGACGGACGGAAAGTTGTATCATACGCACTGAATTTTTTATCCATAGGAGTAATTAGATGAACATCAAGAAAACACTGCTGGTTTCCGTCGCTTTTGCGATGGTTGCGTCTGTATCTTTTGCGGCGAAATCCGATTCCGCCCAGGAAGAGAAGAATGATGCCGCTGAAGCGTCGGAGGGGCGCTACAAGGCTCCCAAGTCCTATGGGTGGACGACGGTTGCCGTCGGTTTGGCGACTCCGGTTGCGCTTCCGTGGGGAATTGAAAAGTGGGATGTGTTCGGCCTTGATCTGAACCTTGGCTATTCCGACGCGATGAAGATGTACGGTTGGGAGTTCGCACTTGGCGCGAACACCGCCCGCAAGACATTTGCTGGTCTGCAGACCGCAATGGCGTTCAACTACTCTAATGAGGATGCCTACGGTGTTGCGTTATCGCTCTTCAACATGAACAACCAGGAATTCTACGGATTGTCTGTTGACGCGATTGGTGTAACCCGCAATATGTATGGTCTGGAAGTCAACCTCATTGGATCCATGACTGACAAGGAAATGGGTGGCGTTCAGGTTTCCGGTCTTGCTAGCGTTGTCGGCGAGGATGCCTATGGTGCGCAGATTGCGCTTGGCGCAAACTTTGCGCGTCGCGCCCACGGTCTCCAGCTCGCGCTCGTCTACAACCAGACGGATCTTCTCTGGGGCTGCCAGATCGGTCTCGTCAACATGGCGTTCGCATGTGACCACGGTTTCCAGATCGGTCTGGTCAACGTCATCATGGACAATCAGCTCCCGTTCCTTCCTTTCGTGAACGGATACTTCTGAGTTTGACTTAGCTGATAGGGCTTGACTCGTTTGGTCCGCCAATTTGAAATGGGTGCGTTGCAAGCAACGTGCCCGTTTTCGTTTAGAAGGGGTGCTTATATGAAATCTCGATTCATCGACCGGTTGGCGTGGGGAACTGACGCCGGATTCTATAGGCTGATTCCACTGGAGGTTATCATGCCTTCCTGTGAAGCGGAGGTGGCGGCTCTGTTTGATCGCGCCCGCAAAGAGGGAAAAAAGATAACTTTCCGGGCGGCGGGAACTTCGCTTTCCGGTCAGGCCATCACAGATTCACTTCTTGTTGTATGCGGAAAGAAGTGGGAGCGCATCGAGGCGCTTGACGAGGGTGAACGCATACGCGTTCAGCCTGGGGTCGTCGGCGGCAGGGTGAATGAGATGCTTGCGAAGTACGGACGCAGGTTTACGCCGGATCCCGCATCCATCAACAGCGCCATGATAGGCGGAATTGTGATGAACAACGCCTCAGGCATGAGTTGCGGTATTCATGCTAACAGCTACAGGATGCTTGAGTCGGTGAGGATAATCCTGACGGATGGAACCGTCCTTGACACCGGTGATGTGACTTCCCGTGCCGCATTTTCGGCTACTCATGGAGCATTTCTTGGGCGCATAGAGGATCTCCGCGACCGGACGCGCGCAGATAAGGAGCTGTGCGAGCGGATCCGGCGCAAATATTCCATCAAAAACGTAACAGGACTTACGATACTTCCGTTCGTGGAATATGACGATCCGTTTGACATCATCGCGCATTTGATTCCAGGAAGTGAAGGTACGCTTGCGTTTCTGTCGGAGATAGTGTTCCGCACGGGGAAGATGTGTCCGCTTTCAGAGTCGGCTCTTCTGCTTTTCCCATCTACGCGTTCGGCCTGCGAAGCCGTTGCAGAGATAAAGAAGACCGGTTCAGCCGTTGCTGCGGAGTTCTTTGATCGTAGGGCGATGCGTGTTGTGGAGAAGGACTTCCCAGAGCTTGCCGGACTCCCGAATGACGCAGGGGCTCTGCTCGTAAAGACAGAGGCTGTTGATGCGGAAGAGCTTAAGTCGAAGCGTGAAAGTATTTTGAACGCAATATCGTCCTTCAAGCTGGCAGCCCCGGCGGAATTCACTGCCGATCCCGGCACTGTATCCCGCTACTGGGCGATGCGCAGCGGAATCTTCCCGGCTGTAGGCGGAATGCGCGAGATCGGCACCACATGCCTTATTGAAGATATTGCAGTGCCGATTGAAAAGTTGGCGGACGCTACGGATGAACTTCAGAGGCTTTTCATCGACCACAACTATCCGGACGCGGTGATCTATGGCCATGCCCTTGACGGCAACTGGCACTTCATCCTGAACCAGCGCTTTGACACTCCGGCGGCGATTGCGCAGTATGACGGGATGATGCGCGATGTGATTGAGCTTGTTACGAAAAAGTACGATGGATCTCTTAAGGCGGAACACGGCACTGGACGCAACAT
>JAGBFY010000253.1 GCA_017936245.1 Kiritimatiellia bacterium | reverse complement strand
TGCTTGCTCCTATAATGACCCCGTTTCTGATGCTGTTTCTTGTTGGCGAACGTGTTGACATTGATGGAATGGGGATGTTCAGAAGTGTCTTACTTGTGACGCTTGCGCCGGTGGCCGCGGGATTTCTGATCAATAGGTTCTTCGGTAAGTGCAGTTTCTACGGGGAGGTTGCAAAGCTTATGCCGGGCGTAGCGGTGTTGGGGCTCGCATGCATTGTAGGCGGAGTGTGTGCGGCGCATGGAGAGAAGATCGTCAGTTGTGCCGCCGTTGTGTTTGCGGCGGTTGTGCTGCATAACATACTCGGGTATGCGCTTGGATATGCAGTTGGTGTTTTCGCAAGATTTCCGCGTTCCAAAAAAAGGACTATTTCGATCGAGGTCGGGATGCAGAACGCAGGGCTTGCGACAGTGCTGGCATCTCGTCATTTCCCGGCTAGCCCTGAAGCGGCTGTACTTTCTGCGGTTGCATGCGTATGGCATTCGGTCTCCGGTGCAATGATGGCAGGTGTATTCAACTTCATTGATAAAATTTCAAACAGAAAGCCAAAACGATAAATTGTGCATCAGTGTTGTGCATTCTGTGTGATTGAGGATGCGTGGCCTTGCTTTTTAAGGAGTGACATGAAAATAGGCAAAATCAAGTTGATATCTCCAATGGCCGGAAAATACAAGCTTCTGTGGCGCGTACCCTACATGCATTCCGCTAAGACGGAATCCTCTACGGCTATTGAAATATCTTCTTCTGGCAATATAAAGCGCATAACTGTGAACCAAAGCATCGGAACAGGAACTTGGCAGGAGGCCGGTGTGTTCGATTTCGCCCCTGGCGCCGCGTTGAAGATTATCGCATCGAAGTCCTATGGCGTGGTTATCGCCGATGGCTTCGCCCTTGTGCCGCAACCATGATTTAATCGATTTTTATCTGCCGTTTTTACGGCAATGAAATGTCGTTATGTGATAAAATATGTGGAAATAAAAATGGTGGTGTAACCTTTGCCATCCTTTGGTGTATGCACACATGAGGAACGGCGGTTAATTGAAAGGTTTGAATGTCCATTGAAGCGAACCAGATTGCGGTAAACAGATATGCGCCTGAAGGAAATCAGGCGATAAACCTGTATACCACCGAGACGGCCAGAGATTTAACGCTCGGTCAGCTTGTCGCTGCCGTTTGCATTCGTACGGCGGGCGCACTTGAAGAGCAGAGCGTCAACAAGATGAATATTATGAGCATCGGAACAGAGCGGCTTGAGACTGCGGCTGACTATATGCAGCAGATTGCGGAGGAGTCTATGTCTGATTGGGCTACCGCTAAGGCGTATCTTTCCGATACTGTAGGAGTGGAGGGACTCCCTGACGATCTTTCCTCGTATGAAAAGCGGATGCAGGCTGTCGATGCGATAAAGGAAAGGCTGGAGACGCTTACCCAGCAGGCGCAGGAGGATATGATTGACATGCAGACGCTCATCAACCGGCGTGATATGACGTTCAACACCTCGTCAAACATCGTAAAGGCGATCGGCAACTCCAAGTTGAATGCGGCGTCAAAAATGATATGATAAGCGGCGTTTTGGAAATTCAACAGTGAAAACACAGAAAGTTACACGGTAAAGAGGAGCGAATATGGGATTCGAAATTGAAGATTTCAAGTTGTCGTTCGACAAAAGCCGTGTTGGCGATACTGGCAACCTTACCGCCAGCTACTACACCGTTGACGGAGTGAACGGTGCTGACGGCAGTCCACGCGCACTTTCGATCGGACAGCTCGTTATGGCACTGTGTTTGGCACGTGCGACGGAGTTGGAGTCTGAGATAATCGGTGTGGTGGAAAACCTCAATAATACATCTGAGAATCTTGAGCGGCTGACCGAGATTGAAAGCGCAATAGTGAACGCGACCAGTGGCGGCATCGATTTGACGGCAAAGAAGCTTTCTGATGGTACAACATACAAGGCTTTTCTTGAAGGCATGGGCATTACGGTGCCTGGAAATACGGCAAGTGCGTACTCTGAGCAGCTCATAACGGACATCGAGTCGAAGATGGATTCCCAGAACAGCTTCTCGCAGCAGACGATGATTGATCTTCAGTCTCTCACATCCAAACGTGATCAGTCATACGACATGATTTCCAACATACTGAAGAGTCTGTACACAACTCTTGCGACAAATGCTAACAATCTTTGACAAGATTTTTGAAAGGCTAAAATTAAAATGAATGCGAAGGCGTGGAGGCTTTACGGAGCGAACGACTTGAGGCTTGAGGATGTAGAACTTGAGTCTGCCGGGATTGAAGGTGTTGTTGTGGAGATTGTTGCCAATTCCGTATGTGTAAGCGACTACAAGAGCGTGACGCTCGGAGCCGCGCACAAGCGTGTGCCGGACGATGTGGCGACAAATCCGATAATCCCCGGACATGAGATGGTTGGTGTTGTGCGTGAGGTCGGCGAGAGGTGGAAGGATCGCTTCCACGTTGGACAGCGTGTCGGCATACAGCCCACGTTGAATGTCCCCGGACACGAGCTCGACACGGTCATCGGATTCTCCTGGCATTCGGTCGGCGGCTATGCTACCCACGTGTATCTTCCGTCAATTGTGATGGAGATGGGATGCCTTCTTCCGTATAAGGGGGAGGGATTCTTCAACTGTTCGCTTGCGGAGCCGATTTCGTGTATCGTTGCGGGGCTTCGCGCAAACTACCATAACGCTCAGGCCACGCACGAGCATATCCAAGGAATCGTCGATGGCGGCAAGATGCTGTTGATGGCTGGCTGCGGGGCTATGGGACTTGGCTGCATAGATATCGCATGCCATTCGCCTGAACGCCGTCCGCGCAGGCTTGTCGTGACGGAGGTCGACGACGGAAGGCTTGCGCGCGCTGCAAGGATGTTTGGTTTGGAGTATGCAGACGGCAGAGCGAACGGAACGATCAATGGCGTCGAGGTGCATTTCATAAACACCGCAAGCATTGAAGATCCTGTATCCGTGCTTAAAGGCTTTAATGTGAAGGATGGGGCTGCAGACGCGGGATATGACGATATTTTTGTCATGGCTGCGGTTCCTGCGTTGCTTTCTCAGACCTCGGACCTTCTGGCGTACGACGGATGCCTCAATTTCTTCGCCGGTCCTACGGATAAGAACCTGACTGCACCGTTCAATTTTTACAACGTCCATTACATGATGCATCATGTTGCGGCGAATTCGGGAAGCTTCGTGGATGACATGGTCGATTCCGTCGATTGGATCGGGAAGGGCATTCTCCATCCGGAGGTGATGGTCACACATGTCGGCGGACTTGATTCCGCTTCCGACACGATTCTCAATCTGTTGAAGGTGCCCGGCGGCAAGCGTCTTGTGTATACGCATATAGCGATGCCCATGACGGCGATAGCCGACTTCGCGGAGAAGGGTAGGATTGATCCGCTGTTTGCGGGACTCGACCGCATATGCTCCGCCCATAATGGACTTTGGAGCAAGGAGGCTGAGGATTATCTTTTGGCCAATGCCCCGAAGATAGAAATCGAAGCCCCCAAAGAGCTGATCAAGGAGCGCGTTCTCAGGCTCCAATAAGTGCAGTCGATATAGTGTTATATGCAACATGAAAATGATAAGGAAACTTATGATGATGCCTGTTATGATACTATAATGGCCAATCATAGAAAGGATTCTATCCCACCTATGGGATAGCAATGATTTGATATAATATTCACCAATGAAACTGATAGCGACATCTACGAGCGATTTTGCCGATCTCATAAAGCACGGCGGAATATACGTCGACAAAACGGCGTATTTCCACCGCCTTGTCTCGAATGAGATGAACAGGCTTTTGTTCCTTGCCCGTCCGCGCCGGTTCGGGAAGTCGCTTATGATTACCGCCCTGAAGGAAATATTCACGGGGCGGCGTGAGCTGTTTGAGGGGCTCGCCATCTCCAAGACAGACTGGAAGTGGGAGAAGTGGCCTGTAATCCACTTTGAGTTCGCAGATGTCGATACAACGAGCATTGAATCGTTTGATGAAACATTCGCTCCAAACGTAAAACGCCGGCTGGAAGATGCGGGCTTCTCTTATGATGATGAGCTTCCGCCTACTACGAATTTCGGTGCTGCGATAGATTCGCTCTCCGAGGCCAACGGCGGCAACGGTGTGGTGGTTCTCATCGACGAATACGATGCGCCTGTTTCCCATGCCCTTGACGATCTCGCTAAGGCGGAGGCGATCCGCTCCCGCATGGGCGCTTTCTTCAGCATGATGAAAACGCGCACCGGCGCGATACGCTTCCTTATGATGACGGGCGTTTCGAAGTTCACGAAGATGTCAGTATTTTCGTGTCTCAACAACATCGTCGACATTTCGATGGATGAAGAGTATGCGACGATGCTTGGTTATACAGAAGAGGAGCTTGAGGCGAATTTTGAAGAGCATCTTCGTGAGCACGCCGTGAAGATGGGCAAGTCCTACGAAGACTATCGCGCTGAGATGAAACACTGGTACAACGGTTTTCGCTTCTCTGTTGACTGTGAGACGACCGTATACAATCCGATTTCCATTGCACTTACATTGGCTAAGAAGAGAAAAGAATTTTCCGCCACCTGGTCATCGACCGGACGCCCCTCATCGCTTATGAACTGCCTTAAGCGGTGGGATATGCTGGCGATTGATCCGGAGCGGACAAAGCAGGTCTCTGAACGCGCCTTTGACGTGACGAATCTTGCCGACCTGAAGCCTATAGGCATGCTCTTTCAGACAGGCTATCTGACGATAAAGGATTATAAGGCCGGGTTCTATACGCTTGG
>JAGBFY010000252.1 GCA_017936245.1 Kiritimatiellia bacterium | reverse complement strand
GGACTTCAGTGTGTGGAGGATTAGCGTAATGTGCAGCCGGGGCAGTTCGCGTACGCAAAAGATCCCGTGAAGGGATCGGTTTCAAACTGGAATAAGCTGTTTGACGATGCCGGAAACAGCTATGCAAGTCTGGATGTAGGAACAGCCCCGAACAGGGAAGATGAGTCAAGTTGGTTTTCTTTGGTGTTTCGTATGCCTGAAAATTCGAATCCGGTAAAGACGTTCGATTTAGTGTGGAACACAAGTTCAGCCGGTGCCGGCGCGTTGAACCATCCGGCGGATTTCAAGATGGAAGGCAGTGTTGACGGACTTCATTGGGTTGAAATATTCTCAACGAACAATGTTGTCTCGCCCGGGTCGGGGAAATGGCTTTATGATAAGGGAAATTATCCGTCGAATTCGCTGAATGCCGCAATAGAGGATCCGACAAAACGCAGACACGGATTTTCGTTTGCCCCGTCTGCGTTTGATAACGATGTCATGGATCAGGTCGGGATTGTATCGGTTGCGGCTGCTGGTACACTCAAATCCATCGGTGGCAGTCAGACAATAACGAAGTTTGGTTTTGACATGGCAAACGGCGGCGGAACGGTCGAAGGTTTTGCGTTTGCGGAGGAAGGAACCCTGCACCTCGACAACGTGGTTTCCGGCGGAACGATACTGGAAAAGAAGTTCACTCCCGTCAATTGCACAGGCGTCGCGAATCTCTCCAATTGGACGCTTTTGGTGAACGGCGGCGCAACTTCGAAGTACTCGGCCTCCGTATCTGAGGACGGCAAGGTGCGTTTGACCGCTGTCGGCATGCGCTTGATCGTCAGATAACCGTCGGAAATCGGGTGATGAGGCTTGGTATTGCGACAGTTTTCGCTTTTGCGGTTCTGGATTTGCTTGCGGGCGAGGATATCCAGTCGAAGATTGATGCCGCTTTTACTTCGGGTGGCGGTGTCGTTCGGATCGCTCCGGGACTTCACGTGTCTCCTGCGCTTCGTCTTAAAACGGGCGTCACGCTGCATCTCGAGAAGGGGGCAATCCTTCGCGCCGAAACAAACCTTTGCGCATACGCTCTCAATGAAGGTCATGCATTCATTCTTGCGGAGAGCGCGGATCGCGTCGCAATCGAAGGAGAAGGCGTAATCGACGGCGGCGGCGAACTGTTTCCGGCTGATTCGCTGGATTTCCGGCAACAGCCGAGGCTTGTATGGTTCAGGGATTGCCGGGATGTGTGCATCGAGGGAGTGACGCTCAGAAACGGACGCCGCTGGTTATGCTACCTCGCCAGGTGTAATGGGGTTCTGGTGAGAAAGGTCAAGATAAGGAGCCTTCATCAGAGAAAGGGAGATGGATTCGACATAGAATCAAAGAACGTCCTTATAGAGGATTGCGACATCGAAACGCAGGATGATGCGATAGTGCTCAAGGCGCACAGCATGGACTATGCCGTCGAGAATGTGACCGTGAGGAACTGCCGTCTTGCGTCAAACTGCAATCTCATCAAGGTTGGAACGGAGACTCTCGGTACGATCCGCAATGTGGTTGTCGAGGATTGCGTATGCCGCCGCGCTTCAACGACGTTTGCCCATGACAGGCGCGAGTGGGTTGAGTTCAAGGGTTGCGGCATTCCGAATGGACCTTACGCTCTTGCAGGGATCGGTCTTGCCGTTTTGGATGGGGGCCGGCTGGAAAACATGACTGTAAGGAGAATCGCCCTGAACGATTCGTGCCTTGTTCCGGTATTCGTGCGGCTTGCGCGCCGGAACGGGAGAAAACTTCCGGGGGATTCCTTTCTGCGGAATGTTGTGATCGAGGATGTCACAGGTACCGCGCTTTCGTCCACAGGGTGCAGCATAACGGGACTTGAGGATATGCGTCCATCCGATATCACATTGCGTAACGTGAATCTTGAGATGCGCAACGGAGATGTGGTTCCGGTGGATCCTCTGCCGGAACTGCCTCAAAAGGGGCTGTATGTGGGCATGTGGCGCAGCGCCATGCCTGCATACGGATTCTATCTGCGCCATGCGGACAACGTGAAGTTCGAGAATGTCTTTGTGCATGAGTTGCAGCCGGGGCGGCGGAATGCATTCCGCGCCGACGATTGCAAAGATGTCGTTCTAACGGGCGGCAATCTCAAAAGATAAAGGATGTTTCAACATGAAAAGAATAGTAGCATCAATAGTCCTTTTTTCGATGTGTGCGGCAGGTGCTGCCGTCATTGACGGTTCGTACAGGATTGTTCTTCCGAAGAAGAAACCTCTCGGCGTCCAGAACGCAATAGAGGAGGCTGGGCGCGAACTTGCCGCAGCCTTGAAGGAAGGGGCGGGGCTTGATGTGGAAGTTGTCTGGTCCAATGAATTCAAGGGCAGGATGCGCAAGAATCCGGCGATTTTCCTTGGTGCCGGTCCTGCGGAAAAGGCAGGGTTGATGCCGCCCGATCTGAAGGGCTTCGAGAATATGATTGTG
>JAGBFY010000251.1 GCA_017936245.1 Kiritimatiellia bacterium | reverse complement strand
GCTGTATCTCCGCTACCGCCAAAGTGTTTATTCATGGCTGCTGCGAATGGTCGGTGATGCCGCCGAGGCCGAGGATATTTATCAGGATGTATGGCTAAAGGTAATTCGTTGCGCCTCCGATTACCGTTCCGGGAATTTTAGGGCTTGGCTCTGGCAGATCGTACGCAACAAAACGACGGACCGCATGCGGAAGAAGTCGCCATCACTTGTTCTGGATGCTCCGGTTTGTGCTGCCAGCGAAGGGGAGCAGACGGTGGTTGACCAGTTGAGCGATGATGCGGCGGCAGATGCTTTGATGCAGATTGAAGAAAGTGAGAGGAAAAGTGCGGTCTGCGATGCAATTGACGCGTTGCCGACGGCGCAGAGAGAAGTTGTGCTGCTGCGCATCAACGGAGAGCTGTCGTTCAAAGAGATAGCGGATATGCTTGCCGCGCCTATAGGAACGGTGCTTGCGCGGATGCACAACGCCGTGAAAAGTCTGAAGGCTGCGCTGGCGGAGAAAGGAGTCTTGAAATGAAAGCTGGCAATTTTGAAGCCGTATTGAAAAGGTCAATGTCGGCAGTGCCGTCAGCCGTGGTCGATGCGGCAATCATAACCGCCATCAGGCGTGAGGCGGAGCGTAAAAGACGTTGGCGTAAATTCGTTCCGTCCATGTCCATGTCCGTGGCTGCGGCGCTTGCGGTTCTTCTGGCCGGCGGCTGGTTCTGGCGTGCCGACATCCTGAATGACAGGAGTCTCATGGAAGAAGGTGAGATAATTCTTGATATTTTAGGTTTCGCCAGTGCAGACGAGTTTTATGCGGATGTCGAGCTTTAGGACTTTGCCGCCAGTTGAAGAATCGGATTATTTTTATGCGGATACGCAAAGACGCGGAGGAGCGTAGAGTTTTTCTTTATGTGATAATGAGGCTATTTCATCTTCGGGACGCGGATGTAGGCGTTGATCATGAGGATCGCGAGTACGATGCCGGCAATATGATTGAACGCCGGAAGTGAGGTGCAGGCCGCGCATTGGACGGAAAGCGCTTCGATATTTCCTGCGAGCAGGTTTACGATCGTTCCGGAGAGAATGGCACCGAGAAATATCACTGCAACATATGCAAAGGTTGCTCGTTTGCCAATTAGCGAAGCTATTGTGGCTATCGATACCGCATTGATGGCGGGGCCCGTCATCAGGAAGACAAACGCCGCCCCTGGGGACAGGCCTTTCATCATCATCGCTGTCGCTATCGGGATGGCAGCCGTCGAGCAGATATACATCGGAAATCCGATGAGCGCCATTATCGGCATCGCCAGATAATCGCGTCCGGCCAAGGTGGATGCAAAGAAGTCATCCGGCACGAATGCCGCCACAAGCGCCGATATGAGAAGTCCGAAGGAAAGGGGTTTTACAATGCCGCCCAAAAGACGGATGTAGCCCTGCCACAAGATAGTGCGCAGATTGCGCGTCGGCGGATTTGATTGCTGGTTCGCGGTGCATGACGGCGAATCGTTGTCCGAGAGCGCATGGACGGCGCATCCGCCCACAAGCCCTGTCACGAATGCCGCGACAGGACGCGCAACGGCAAAGAGAGGCCCCATAAGCGCGTATGTCGCCAGAATGGAGTCGATACCTGTCTGCGGAGTTGAGATGAGAAAACCGGCTGTGGCTCCTTTGCTGGCGCCGTTATTGCGCAAGGCTGTCGATATCGGGATCACTCCGCATGAGCAGATCGGCAGCGGCACTCCGATCGAGACTGCGCGGATGATGCTCTTGACCCCGCCGGAAGCTCCAAGGAATTTCATCACAAAATCACGTGGTATGCACACGGCCATGATTCCGGCGATGAAGAATCCGATGATAAGCCACGGGGCCATCATTGCAAATACGTTCCAGAGAGCTTTGCAGCATTCTATAAGCATATCCATATTTCACCTCTCTTCAAATGTAGAAGGATTGTCTGTCGGCAAGAAGTGCCTTGCCTCAGACGATCCTCCTTGATGGGCGTAGATTATAGCATTTAGAACGTTGCTGTGAGAGAGAGACCTCCGACAACATTCCATGTCTTGTCCTCGCCTGCGCCCCATTCCCCGTTGTAGGCTGCCGCCGCTTCGCGCATATTGCCGTCGAAGAGGTAGTCGTAGTAGGCGATATATGCACCAAAGGTGAGCCAGTCGGTGATGGCGTACTCAAGATCGAGACGAACCGTCGTATCCATCAGGCCGCCGTGGTCAAAGCCTTCGACTTTCTCCAGTTCCGAGAAATAACCCTTGGTGCGAAGCGAGTTGCCGAAGCCTTGGCCGACAGCGGGACGGAGCGTGAGGCTTTCGGTAAGCTCGAATGTGTGGCCGATCTCGAAATTGACGTACGTTCCGTTGTCCGCCATGATGTCGCGCTCGAATGCGAGGGTTGGTTCAAACCAGAGGTCGCCAAGTGAGAGTTCCGCCGTGAAGTACTGCGTGTCGCCGACTTCATCGTCCAGACGCGGCATGTATTCGTACATGTAGCCCACATCTACGCCGAGTGCGCCGAGCGTCTCGCCGAGATCGAACTCATGCGCGATGCCGACAAAGGTGTCGAGCGTTGTGTACTTGCCGGCGCGGTTGGAATAGCCGCCGCGCTTGCCGTTGCCTTTGGTGGCATCGAAGATGGCCTCAACGCCGAAATACACCCAGTCGAAGAAAGTGACCGTCGCGCCGGGGACTATGATCGGGTCCTTGCCGTCGATCACGCCGTAGGTCATGTAGCGTGAATCGAACGACACGCCGAATTCCGCTGTCACGATCGGCGTTTCGCTGAAGGAGATGCCCGACCCCGGCTCATAGCTCCAGCCTGACGAGGAGGGCGCTTCAGCAAAGGCGGCAAGTCCGAACATTGCCGCTGACATAGTGGTTATGGTTTTTGCTTTCATTTTCGTTTTTCCTTTCGTTTGATTTAAAGACAGTTCAGGTGTGCAGGGAGTGCTATTCCTGTTATTCGAGGTTGTTTTTGGGGTGAGTGCTGCTTTTCTGCTTTTTGGCAGGGCGTATTTGTGGACAAACCGCCCTGCCGCAGTTGCATCAAATCATGTCAATCCGGTGTTTCTTGCCATAAGCCCAGAAGGATCCGAACATTGCCGCAAGCATTCCTGCACCGATGCAGAACCAGAGACTGCTATGACTGACCATTAAGGCATGATATATTGTTGCGACGCTCCATCCGACTGTTGTAAGGTAGGCGACGAACACGATTCCGTAACCCTTGCCCACTTCGCGGAACACCGTTCCTGTAGCGGCAATGCAAGGCACGTAGAGCAGGACGAACAGCAGGAACGCAAACGCCTGATGGAAGCCCTTTGTGAAATGCCTCTGGAGACCGTTGATTGTGGCCTCGTTCGCCTCCTTCTCCTCGCCTTCAGTCACGTCTTCGGCGGCACCGGAGAAACCGAGTGGATCGAAGATCGCACCCGCCGCATCGGCGAGGTTGGCCGGGATGGATGCGAACGCTTCCTTGAGTCCGCCAATGAGGGAGTATTCCTCTTTCTCCTCTGCGGCGGCGGATTCGCCGTTTGTCGCTTTAGTGGCGGGTTTTGCGGCTTCTTGCGCATCATCCTGTCCGTACAGGCCGTTCAGCGTTCCGATCACGGCTTCTTTCGCGAAAAGGCCGGTGAAGATGGATACGCTTGCCTGCCAGTTGTCCTTTTCGACTCCGATGGGTTCGAAGACCGGCGTGATGCTGCGTCCGACAACTGAGAGGAGCGACTTTTCGCTGTCCTCATTGCCGATTGAACCGTCTGTGCCGATCGTGTTGAGGATGCCGAGCGCGAGCACCATCGGAACGATGAACTTGCCTGCGCGCCAGATGAAAATCTTCAGCCGTTCCCATGTGTGGAGGAAGATGTGCCTCGGACGCGGCATGTGATACGGCGGCAGCTCCATGATGAAGTGCGTAGGTGAACCCTGGAAGAGCGTGTGCTTCATGAGAAGTCCGGTGACGATACCGAGAACGATTCCGCACATGTAGAGAGCGAAGATCATCATGCCGGGGTTCTCCGGAAAGAACGCTACGCTGAAAAGCACCCACACAGGGAGTTTCGCGCTACAGCTCATGAATGGAGTCATGAAGATCGTAAGCAGACGGTCTCGTTTGGATTCGAGGGTGCGTGTCGCCATGATTGCCGGAACGCTGCATCCGAATCCAACGAGCATCGGTACAAAACTCTTTCCGGGAAGCCCTATCCAGCGCATGAACCTGTCCATCACGAACGCCTCGCGCGCCATGTATCCGGAGTCCTCAAGGATAGAGAGACACAGGAACATGAATCCGACCGGCGGCAGGAAGGTGCCTACTGTCTGAAGCGCCGACCCCGCGCCGTTCGCAATTACGGCGATGAGCCATTCCGGCGCACCGAATTTTCCGAGCAGCTCGGACATCCCGCTCACGAAAAGCGTGTCGCCGGCGATGTCGAAGAAGTCGATGAACGCTCCGCCGATTACTTGCGTCACCCAGAAAACCATGTACATCACACCGAGAAAGATCGGGATGCCGAGGAAACGGTTGATCACGAACTTGTCGATCTTCTCAGAAAGAAACACTTTGTCCGGCACCGTACGGACAACATCCTTCACCAGCCCCGCGATCACTCCGTAGCGCGTCTCTGCGAGCACGACGTCCGGTGGATCCCCGAGAACGTCGCTGCAGCGCTTCACAGTGCCGTCTATGACTTCCGGCGCCATGTCGCGGTGGCGCTCAAGCTGACGGCGGATTAGCGGATCGCCCTCGATGGCTTTCATTGCCACCCAGCGCGGATCGACTTTGTAATGTTCGGCGGTCTTCACCGATGCCGAGGCGAGGATGTCGATTTCCTGTTCGAGTTCATTGGGAAATTCGATCGGAACGCGAGGCACTTTGGGCTTTGCGACCGTTTCGTCCAAGAGCGCACGGAGCTTCGCGATGTCCTTCGGGTCGGTCGCGTTCACGCCGATCACCGGCACTCCGAGATGTTTGGAGAAGTGGTCGAGATCTATAACCGTCCTGCGCTGTCGGGCGATGTCCATCATGGTGACGACGATCACCATCGGAACCTTCAGCTCGCACATGAGAAGCGTAAGGTAGAGGTTGCGTTCGATGGCCGTTGCGTCTATGACGTTTATGTAGAGGTCGGCCTCGTGTGAAAGAACGTATTCAAGACTCGCTTTTTCGTCTTCGCTCGCAGCGGTTAGCGAATAAATGCCGGGGAGATCAACGATTTTTACGTCCCCAGCCTTGGGAAGGGCGAAGTCTCCCTCTTTCTTCTCCACAGTAACGCCCGGCCAGTTGCCGATATGCTGATGGGAACCTGTAAGACCGTTGAAAACTGTGGTCTTTCCGCAGTTGGGGTTTCCTATTAGACCGATTGTCTTCATTTTGCGACTCCTTTTTCAAGAACTTTTACTTTTATGACGCCAACCTCCGCCTTGCGCAGAGAAAGGTGGAAGCCGCGTACCGCGAGCTCAAACGGATCGCCGAGCGGAGCGATATTCAGTATCTTCACCTGAGTGCCGCGTGTCATCCCTAGCGCAAGCAGTTTTGCGCGGTACGCCGCGTTGCCGAGGGTATAGCCGGTTATCTCGGCCATTTGCCCTTTTTTCAGTTGATCTAATGTCATTTTGAATGATCCTTTTTGTCCTTGAAAAGTTAATGACGGCGAAGTTTACCACGCCTAACAATATTTGTCAACGGTAATATTGCTCTGTGTGTGATCGGTTACTCGGTTGTGCAGTGCGGCTTCGCCGCGGCGACTAAAACTGCGGCGGTGACGAATCGCGATGAGCGCGATTGAATCGTCGCAGTACGCACACAGCTTAAGGCTTCGCCTTATGTAGTGCGCCCATCTCCGTTTCACCCTTACGGGTATCGTCACCCGCCGCAGAAATGCTGCAACGAACAGCGCTGTATCGGCGTTAAAGCCAATGTTGGCAGTATGGGTGCCGGCGCGGGCGTAAGCCCAAGCGGCGCACATGTCAACGCCACGACCGGACGCTAAACGAATATATCAAAAAGTTCGTTACTGCAAGCCCTGCGCTACCAAGCGTGGGGCTTGTGTGCTTTATGGGAAGAACGTCCTTGGAGGAAACGTCTGTGAGTGAAAGCTGTGAATACGAGAACAGATATTATAATATTTGTACCGTGTCGCAGAATCTTATTTCGCTTTGCAGCTTTGCTGACAGTTAGCAATTGAACTTGATGATGAAATCTGTTACACTTGATGAGTGTGGATTTAAGGCAAAGAAAGCGAGTTGATATGGCGCAAATGAAAAATATGTTTTGCAGATTCGGCATGATCTGCATTGTGGGAGTTTTCGCATTGCTTTCAGGATGCATGTGGGGACGGGTCAAGGTCAATGATCCGTCTGTGGTAGATAGTGCCCGTTCCATCAAGCCCGGTTCAACTCATATATCGGAGCTTGAGAATATTCTCAAGGTGCAACCTACGTTTCGCATGCCTGGCAAGGATATGACACTTCTCGGCTATACGTACAGCGATACGAAAAACAATGGATTGATGCTGATAGCGGTTAACTTCATGCGTTCCACGACGGTGACGGATACGCTGTACATTGAGGCTGATCCGGTGACGCAGATTGTTCGGAAGGTGCACATCCCGCCGAAGCGCACACTTGAATGGCGATTCTGGCCGTTTGGAGATTGACGGATGGTGAGAAGGCTTCCGATAATTATTCTTGCCGCATTCTTTCTGGACGGGTGCAAGATCGCCCGCGATCAGGTCAATATCCATGTGCGGGATATCGACACTTCGTGGATTGAGCCTGGCGTTACAACCCGCAGACAGGTGATTGACCGCATTGGAATGCCGCCTACTGCTAAAGGGCTCGGCGGCGTAACGGCGGATGCCTTCCGTTGGACACTGTATGACAAGCGTACCGGTACGCTGGAGGCAGGATATATAGTGACGCCTACCTTTGAACTCTCCCGTGCTCATTTTGCCGAAGATATACTGGTCAGGTTTGATGAATCCGGCAAGGTGTCTCTTGTCAGCCGCACCGTGTCGGACGGGAAAAATGTACGCATTACGGAATGGAAGGAGTGCCGCAAGTGATGCGTATCATTGTCTTGCTCTTCTTGTTCCTGTTTGCTGCTTCCGGATGCATCCACCATCGCATCGGCATGCCAGAGTCGGCGGCATCCCAGAACCGGAACTGGCAGACAGGCGTGACGACGCGGCGCGATGTTGTCGCGGCATGGGGCAATCCGCATAAGATATCCGGTGATGTCTGGATGTGGCAGGAATGGATATCGAATGGCGGCAAGGTGAAGGCTTCCTACTACATGATCGGATTGACAATATCAAACGCCGCCGCCTCGGTTCGTGAGCATCGGTTGACGTTTGGAGAAGACGGCCGGTTGAAGGGCTGGGAGATTTCCGAATCAATTCCCGGCGGCTCAAAATGGTCGCTTTGGCCCTGGTGAAATCGGCTTGATTCATGGTTTGCTGTTTTTTCCTGTGGCGGGTTGTTTTGCAGCTTCCTTGTATCGGGCAATGTGATGTAGTATAATGTGCGGCATGAATGGAAAGGATGCAAGAGTCGGCTTTCAGGAACGGAATGTTCTGGAAGGGATGACCGTCGGTGTTTTTCTGAAAATCTGTTCAATTGGGAGTGGGATTGTTTTAACGCAGAGGCGCAAAGGCGCGGAGAAACGCAGAGAGGTTTAGTATGTGCGAGAATGAGATAAGCAGGCAGATTTTGGATGCTGCGATAGCGGTACATAAGGAACTTGGCGGTCCGGGGCTGCTGGAGTCATGCTATGAGGCTGCGCTTGTGCAAGAGCTGAAACTCAGGGGATTATCAGTTGCACGACAACAACCAGTTCAACTGATCTACAAAGGTGTTCCTCTGGATGAAACATATCGTATTGATCTTATTGTTGAAGATAAGGTTATCGTTGAATGTAAAGCAGTAGATAGGCATAATCCTGTTTTTGCCGCCCAGTTGTTGACCTATTTGAGGATTACGGGCTTAAGGTTGGGAGTTGTTGTCAATTTCGGCGCAGACAGGATTGTCAATGGATTTGAAAGAGTGGTTAATAATCTCTAATATTCTCTGCGTTTCTCCGCGCCTTTGCGCCTCTGCGTTAAAATATCAAATTAAGACAGTCTGTTGTTCGTGAACGTCAAAAAATGAGATAGGAGTTTCTGAATTATGAATAGAATGGTGATGGTCATGGTTTCGGCAATAGCCGTGTTGTCTGTATTCTCGGGAATCGATCCGGTAAGTATGAAGGTCTGGTTTATTGAGATGATATGGGCTTGGGGACTTGTTGGGGTGCTTGCCCTGACATGGACAAAGTTCAGATTTTCCATTATCTCCTATTCGTGTTTATTTGTGTGGTGTGTGTTGCAGATTATAGGAGCGCATTGGACATTTGAATGTGTGCCTATGGGATGGCTTATGGAACCTCTTGGGCTTTCGAGGAACCCTTTTGACCGCATTGCGCATTTTGCTGTGGGCTTTTTTGCTTTTCCACTTGCCGAACTTTTCTGGCGCAATGGAAGCGTTCGTACAAGAACGGGCGCAGCCTTCTTTGCTGTGATGACGACTGTGGCAATGGCAGGTCTATGGGAGATTGTCGAATGGCTCTATGCCGCTGTCGACGGCGGTAACGCCGGAGCAGCGTTTCTTGGTTCGCAGGGTGATGAGTGGGATGCGCAAAAGGACATTCTCTGCGATACATTTGGAGCGCTTTGCGCATCAGTTCTCTTTCTGAAGTCTTCTGGAAGAATCGGGGAAATCCGTTCCCATGTCAGGGTTTCCATTATGGCTGTTGGAATTATCTTTGCATTGCCGTTATTTGGTGGGGTTGAAGGCTCATGGAGTGGAACCCTTGATGCTATGGGGCAGAAACTTCAACTTGTATTTCATATCAAAGAAAACAAATGCACGCTGGATAGTCCAGATCAAGGAGCATTTGGCATTGTCGGCAAAATTATGTCCGCCAAAGAGATGAATATGGAACTGCTATTCAAATCAATAGGAGGACGATATTCAGGAAAAATTGAAGAAGGTAGGCTGTGTGGAACGTGGAAACAAGGTGGTATGTCCTTCCCGTTGAATATGGAAAGAACGGAAAAGAAGGCTGTAAGACCGCAGGAACCCAAACCTCCATTCCCTTATACTACAGAGGATGTAGTTTTTTCAAATGCGGAAGCTCGATTGTCAGGAACGTTGATGTTGCCGGAAAGATTCAATAGAAAGACACCCGCCGTTGTCATGGTGACGGGAAGCGGTCCTCAGAACAGAGACGAGGAGCTCTTCGGGCATAGACCATTTGCGGTAATTGCCGATTGCCTTGCGCGACATGGTATAGCCTCGCTTAGATATGATGACAGGGGGTACGGCAAATCTGTCGGGAAGTTGAAAAACATATCAATTGAGAACATAGCGCTTGATGCAGAATCTGGCGCAGATTGGCTGCGGAGCAAATTTGATCAAGTCGGTTTATTGGGACATAGCGAGGGTGGAACAGTTGGCTTTATGCTTGGACAACGGGGAAAGGTGGATTTCATCGTAAGTCTTGCCGGATCGTCGTTGAAATTGAAGGATGTATTAGATTGGCAACTGCGGCGTAAGCTGAAAATTCTTGGAAGGAGCGAACAGCAGATTGCAAAAGAACTTCCGCTGTTGAAAAAGAAAATTGCGAAGGATGACGGTATTCGGCGTTACATGGAATACGATCCAATTCCAGCCGTCAAAGACATACGATGTCCGGTTTTTGCACTGCATGGTGAGAAGGATACGCAGGTGGCTGCTAAGGAACACCTTGAAGTTTTCAGTAAGAACATCTCGCCGAACATAAAGGTGAAGACAAAGTCATATCCTGGATTGAATCATATGTTTCAGCCTTGCCTGACAGGTGAGGCGAATGAATATGCGCAGATAGAGCAGACTATTTCACCTGAAGTGCTATCCGACATCATTGCATTCATACAGGAATTGTGAGAATGAGCCGCATGAAAACAGAACGGAATCCAAACTTGGGAAACATACTGCGAATAGGTGCGGTTGCAGTGCCGTGGTTGTGCACCGCGATCCTCCCTGTTATCCGGTTTGATGGTTTTATTCAAAATCTGCTTCGCATACTGTTCTTTGAATTTGTGATGGTTCCATTTGGGAACATTGCGATGATAGAGATGACATCTTATGGACAGGAGAGCTCATTTTGGACGACCGCGACGTTGTTTTTGGCGGGAGTCGTTCTGCCGCCCGTCATTGCCTTGCTGTTTGTACGGTATTGGAAACGATGGCAATTTTTGCTTGTATGGTTTGGGTATGTCACTCTTCTTGCCTGGGATACATTTATTGCTTCGTTTCTAATCTGTATATTCGTCAAGGAGGGTGAATTGATATGGCGTTGAGCAGGGCGGTAAAGGTCATTCTGTGCGTATTCGCCATGCCGGTTATGGCATGGACGCTTGCGTCACTTTATTTCACATTTGCAGGATGCGATATATCTGGAGATTTCACCAGTGATTATCTTCCTGCTCTGCAGAATCTGAAACCGGAGGAAAATGCGTATGTTGCCATAAAGGAGTATGCGGAAAATCTGCCGTCGAACACTACGCCGTTACATGTCAATTACAGATTGCGTCGTGCCTATCTCGATGGCACCACGAACAGGCTCGCCCTTGCGGATGAAGCGCGCGCGTACATTGCCGCAGAGTCCAACACTATTGCAGTCGCTAAACGGATTCTATCCTCAAAAGGGATTGAAGTGCCGTTTGAAGAAGTTACGTTGGCGAATATGCATATCTGGGAGCTGATGCGAATTGCGCATGTCTATAATATAAAGGCTACCTGCGAAGCTGTACAGGGCGACCTTGAGGAAGGGCGGCGATCTCTTATGGAGGCTTACAGGATCGGTCATTTTCTGCTGACGCATGATTCGCCATTGTTTGAAATTTCACGGGTGCTTGCATATACCATCTTTACTCATGCGCTCAGATCTGCCGAGAAACCTCTTTTTGCTCCTGATGACGATGAGGCATGGCGTGTAAAACTCCGCGAACTCAATATCTTACTTCATGAAGGAGACCCGGATGGCGCTAAAAAAGCGGCGATGCGACGCCTGAACGGAATCGTCCGCACAGTTATCGTAGATCATGCGACAAACAGATCTGCTGTGGCAAGAGGTATGTATAGAGTGTGCAATCTCTGGGAGGGCGCAATAGCAGGTAAAAAGCCAATCGATGACGTACATCGGATCAAAGATTTGGAAAGACGTTTTCTTGAGATGCTGACAACCGTCTGCCCGGGGTATGCTCGGTATTCTTTTCAACCGAACCGGACGTATGCCGCCCAGTGTGCAAAACTTGAGGAATTCTGCCGTAAAGTTGATGAGCCTGTTTACGATGTGGAGTATGCCACTGAATATGAACGCATGTCGGTAGACCGTTTTTCCCGCAATTGGATTTTCAGGCGTACTTTTGCTGCGTATTGGTGCAGTTCGTACAAACTGCTTTTTAGCATGAGACTTACTTCTCGGGTTCGGACGGCAAGACTTGCCTGCCGTTCCTATAAGGCGAAGTACGGCAGATATCCCGAAACGCTTTCGGCGCTTGTGCCCGAATTTCTTGCCGAGGTCCCGCGGGATCCTTATGACGGTGAGGAACTCCGGTACAACGAGAAGGATGGTTTCATCTGGACGAGAGGGGAGACGCTTGCGTTCGACGGCAATGTTACGATTACGGAGAAAGGCAAGCCATACTTCCGGAATTATTCCGATGAACGCTGTGTCATTTTCCTTGATAAACCGTAAATCTTTTTGAGGTTTGGTTTGTTTCTGTTTGAATCTTGAGGAATTAAGTTTGCTGCGTGTTCTGCATCCGTTCTAACCAAATCATCAGGAAATCGACGATGCGCGACTGGCGTTCCGGGGGAATCTCAGTTCCTTTGGGAACTTTCCACCACTTTTCAAGACAGCTTCGGCAGCAGGTTGCCGTTGCGTGCTGAGCCTTGAAAACAGGATGTCCGCGCATGGGAGTCTGTCTTCCGTCGTTCGGCGGGTTCGCCGGCGCAAGGCGCGTGCGGACGAAGTCGGCGGCATGGCTCCGTATCGTCGCCATGCCTTTATCCGCAATATACTTTCTGTCTGCCGCCGAAAGCCTGAACCGAGATCGGAACTTCGACCCTGCAAGCTTCGCGAACGCTTCATCAACTCCCATCTTTCACCTCCCAATCATCAGCCTTTTCTGATGATTCGTCCAATTATACCATTTATTTTCTCAGCGCCCTGTGACAGGGAAGGGAATGTGTCTTGTCACCGATTACGCAAAAGTTTCCGCGCCGCCTTGTTTTTGCGGAGGGGAAGGAGTATAATAATGTCGTTTCAAAGATAAAATACTTGTATGTGCATGCTTGATGAGATACGTGCGAAGCGGGATGAGATTTACGCTATCGCAAGGGCGCACAAAGCTGAAAAGCTTTGGGTGTTCGGTTCGTGTGCACGTAAAGAGGAAACGCCGGAGAGTGATGTCGATTTTTTGGTGAAGTTCAATAAGGATGTTGGACATAGAGATTACACCGCAATTGAGAACTTTTGTTCTTCTCTTCTTGGACGTAGCATTGACATTGTCTCTACAAGTGTCTTGCGCGGTTCTCCTCGTTTTGCAAATAGAGTTTGTAAGGAGGCTGTTGCTGTATGAGAAGCGGCGGCGCTAATTACAGAGACGAGGATCGTCTTGTGCATATGATGCGCACCATTGAGCGAATCAAGTCTAAAAAGGAGGGGCTTGAGCGTTCAATGATGTGTGAAGGTGATGATTGCACAGAATTGATTATTTATAATCTGCAGGTTTTAGGGGAAGCGGCGAATAATATTTCGGAAGCCTTTTGTGCAGAACATCCTGAGATTGATTTTGCTGGATGGGCGGGGCTTAGACATCGCCTTGTTCACGATTATGCAAATATAGATCTTGATATTGTGTGGAATGCAATCTGCTATGACTTGCCAATATTGGATGAGTTACTCAAGCCGATAGTTGAATCATTGCCAGAAGAACCTAAGTTGCCAGATAATATGGATGAATTTGTTTGAGTAACCAAACAATGAAAGGAAGAAAAAGAGGACTGAGTTGTTAAGCGGAGTATTGATGTGAATTTGCCATATTGAAGCGGGAAGCGTATAATATGGCGCATTGAATTTCAGCCGATGGAGGGCAAGGGAAGTCGGCTATATCGTGTGAGAGCGATGAATGATCTTTGATAGAGGCAGGGGCAAGCTTGCACAAGAACCTGCCAAATGGCCTGAAGGTTAGCTGGTGAATGGAGGAGTTAGGAGTGTGCTCCGCACCTGAATTTGAATAGTGGGACGAGTGAGACATGTGGGACAGGTGCGACTGATGATTGCTTGAATTTAGCAGGAGGGGCAGATGAGGATCCGGGCAATGATAAATTCTGCGAATTGTCTGATTTAT
>JAGBFY010000250.1 GCA_017936245.1 Kiritimatiellia bacterium | reverse complement strand
TAAAAAGCGACGGGTACGGCGGTTTTGGGTACATGCATACGTACCACCAGAACCTGTCACCTGCAGCACGACGCTCCGCAGAGCCCGGCACGTGAAGGTCACGCGCTATGGGACACCAAATGTTCGGACCACCAACAAGAGTCTCACGCACCGGTGCCGTTAACAGTCGGTCGAGACCAGGCGCATATTTTGCAACAAGGGAGAGTGCTGCCTTCACATACTTATCCGCCGAATGACGCGGTTCATCATAACAGTACACATACGCATCCTTAAGCCAACCCTTTTCACGCAGATGCGACTCAACTGCCTTGAGGTACTTTGCGATATGCTTCTCGTAATCCGGATGAGAACTCTTCATACCAAGCCCTGGCACGCTTCCCGGATAGCTGCTCGCCTCATTACCTCCGCCAAGGCCGAGCGATGAAATACGGAAATCAGTAAATCCGTATTTCGCCCTCGCCTTCTCCATTGCAGCATCCCACTCTGTCCAGTCGATGACGGGTTCACCGTTTCTCCAGACGGTCTTCCACTTCACCCCAGGAGCATAGTCATAGGGCGAAACATGATGCGCAGAAAGCGAATCAAAATAGTATCCATACACCTTCTCTTTGTCGTCACGGCTTTTCAGGCGATGATACTTGTCGATGTAGGCAGTACCCATCCCGAACGCCGTGCGAATTGTCATCTGGTCAGGCATCTCAAATCCGTACACCTCCACTTCAAATGGCAGAGAGCTTACGGACATGCCACCGTTCTTGCGTACAGCCGATACCGTCAGCATTCCCTTGTAGATACCAGATGGCGTACCTTTGGGAATCTTCACACGGATCCAGTACGGAACGTTCTCGCCAACCTTCAGTTCCTGCGGCGTGAAGGACGTGGCCTTTGCATCCTGCGGTAGAAGAGTGTCCGGCCAGTCGTCCGCACACCCCACGACATCCTTGACCCGGACAACCGGCACATATCCGACCCGGAATATCTCCACTACGCTGGATGGAATCACTGCTGCCGTTCGCAACCCAAACCACTTCCCGAGGCGCAGCGAACTGCACGAAACTCGCGCAGACGCCAGATCGACTGTCGGACGAAGCAGAACCTGAACAGCCTCTGCCTCGTTCGCTGCCGCCGCAACGCGCACAGCGTTCGTCTTTGCGGAAGGGAGCGGATGCGCTTTGGGCACCTTCCATCCAGAAAGCGCAGTCCATGCAGCAAAAGGCGCGTCTTTTACATCGAGTACGGCTCCATATCCGGTTGCATAGAAGCTTGGAGGATCAACCTTCGCGAACACCTCTCCCGATTCTTCATCTACATATTTTGTGCCGCCCACAAGATAGACAGGCTCACCATCAATCTCTGCCTCAAACGAGTATCCCTGCAACCTCAGCCACCCCTTCGGAAGAACCCTGAACCGGATAAACACTTGAGGTGATGCAAGTGCCTCGGACGGAATATCGACCTTCACTCCAGCGGAAGATATCTCTTTCAAGTCCGCAACAAGCTTCCAAGCATTTCCGTCCGAACTGACTTCCACCGCTGCGCCGCCTCTCATCCCCGACGCAGAGATTGTCGCCGCCGCAGAACACCATCTGCGTCCGGCAAGTTCGTGACGATACACAATGTAGCTGCCGCCACTCGCATCGAAATGCTGAGAGTTGAACCCCATTCCCTTTACGGTGTGCAAGGGACGTGCATGTGCGCGTGAAGCCCTGCCCCATTGAGATGTGAAGGTATATTTCCTTCCGGCAATGCGTTCGCCGTGACCCAAGGTAAGTCCATTCCTGTTTTCATAGATTGGCTTCAATGGGAACACGCGTGCAGAGTCGAACAGCATATCACCAGAGATGCGGTATTCTCCCAACCTGAACGTTTCAGAATAGGCGGCGAGATTGTCAGAAGTGAACACTACCGTTTTTCGTTCGACCCATTTACCGCGAGAATTTAGAATCGACTCTGTTACGTTCATCGTCGGAGTGCCCATCGTAAGGCTGCCGCCTTTCACATCGGCCTTAACCTGAACGGACATCCCGTAAACCGCGCTTGACTGGACCTTGACCGGCGGCGAAAGCCACTTGCAGTTATTGGTGCCGGCTCCTTCAACTCCAATCGCCCCGGAACCATTAACGCCCTTGCCGGGAGCAAGCACACGACCAGCAGCGGAAGTTGTCCGCCATCCCGTAATCTCGCCACGAGACGTCTTTTCGAAATCGCCATCAGGAAGCATCCCCGACGCAATCGCGCCGAGCGGAACGCACCCCACCGCAAAAAGAGCCCTTTTGCAGAATGATCTAATCCCCGTCATGGTTTTTTCCTTTCTTCACTTTTCAGATAGCGAATGAAGTTAAGCAGCAGGGAGTTGCCCTCCGGAAAACCGGAAAGGATGTCGAGTCCGTTGCATGACAGGATGTGCGAACTTCCCTCCCTGCGCTCGGCAAGATACACAAAGCATGCGGTGCCGCCCTCACCCACGATTATCATGTCCTTTGGATCAACACCCGCCGCCGGCAGTTTCACACCTTTATCCTTTATCAGCCTGAACCAAAGAGGCGTCATCACATCTTCACAAGGAAAGTCGCCGAAAGCAGGATGAGCCTTTATCGCGGTGCCGACCTGATCTCCCATCCACCACCAGCCAAGGCTGACGTTTGGCTTGCCGTCAGCGCCGTCCACCGTTATCACATTCGCGCCTTTAGCCACTGCTGACTTCACCTCTGGCGAACCTTCGGCGGCGATCACAATACCGGCCCGCGCCGCTTCATCCAAGATTTCCTTTAGGGACAGACCCTTAGGGAAAATCCAAAGCGGCCATTCGTTGGACTGGCCGACAGAGCCATCTCGCGCACGGACGGTCATGGAAAATGCCGCGCGCAGAGGCTTAGCGACATCAGGGATCGACATTTCAACAGTTGCAATCCTGCGAGCCGCACCTTGAGGCAACGCACCGACATCCGTACAGCCTGACGCAAGGCTCTTATGGGCGGAATCGGAAAGGTTCCATTCCAATACGCCATCCGCTATCGCATCCTCTCCGTAATTGGCAAAGAGCGCATCAACTTTCAGATGGTCGCCTGATGATAAGACCGAATTGGACGGACAGAAATCAGCAAGCACGCAAAGCGGAGAATTGAACACGGCGAACTGCTCCGCCGTAAGACCATACGGCTTTTCATCCCACAAAGGATCAAACAGTCCCTGCGCAGAATACGACTCAGCCTGCCTGTTCCACACCACAACATCGACAATAGTCCAGAAATGGTATCCTCCGCATCCGGAGTCAGAACGGGCGCATTCAATCCCCCTCTTCTGCCATATTGCCTGCAGGGCATGCTGTGCGTTCTGGAGACGGTCGCCCCAATCATGACCGAGGCCGAACTTCGACAACCACTTTGCGCGATCCGCTCTTGATACCGGCGGCATCCAAACGCCAGTGTATTTACCTTCCGTCCTTGAATCGGTCTTCACGCAGAGATTCAGATATTCGTGGCAGACGAAAGGACGCGTTGCCTTGTGGCTGCCGCGAGGCCATATCTTTATGGGTCCGCCGTCATAGTCCGAACGGTCGGGAGTGGTTCTGGACAGAATATGGACATCCTGATTGATCTTCAGTCTATCAGGATCCATCTCTTTTATGTATTTGTGAAGATGTCTGTCGAGAACATCCCCGAAGGAGCCTTCATTGCCCATTGAGTAGACAGCGAACGAAGGATGCCGACGATAATGTTCGTAAAGTTCCGTCACATCCCGCTTCGGATCGAACGCGAAGCTTTCAGCGGTTTCATCGCTGTAGTACGGCAGTTCGGCCTGAATCAGCATGCCGACCTCATCTGCCGCCTCAAAATACTCCGGCACTTCACAGTGCGTGTGCAAACGGGCGAAATTGAACCCAGCTGAACGAGCCTTTGCGAGATGGGCCCGATGGACGGATCTGTCCGCAGGTGTCATTCCTGTAATCGGATATACATGATCATCGCCAAATCCACTCAGGAATATCGGCTTGCCATTGAGGCGGAACTCCTTGCCTGCAACCTCAAGTTTCCTGACGCCAAACCGTTCATGCCTCACATGAATTGCGCACCCGTTCCTGACAATCTCCACTTTCGCCGTGTAGAGATTTGGATGTTCCGGAGACCACGGACGAAAACTGTCCAGAGAAAGTCGCAGTACGGTTTCGCCGACGGTACGCTCTGCCTCAACAGACTTTCCCTCCACCGAAAGGCGAACCTTGCAGGAGTCCATTCCGCACACAGTCACGTGCGCCTCTGCAGCTTTGGCGTCGAAATCTCCCCGTACCCAAGCGTCGTCGATGAACGTCTGCGGAGTAGCCTCAAGTTCGACATCGCGGTAAATGCCGCCCCACCTATGCATGGCGCTCATGAGGCCTTTGCGCGATGGGCGCCGATTGTCGACCTGAACTACGACAGTCGCCGTTTCTCCCGGCTTGACCAGATCAGTGATCTCATACTTGTACGTGCCGCAATAGTCGTCAACAAGCGCGACCTGCTTGCCGTTCACCCATACCCAGCCAACAGATTTAATGCCTCCAAACTTTATCCAGATGCGCTTTCCAGACCAAGCGAAAGGAACATCCACGCGCTTGCGGTACCACACGAAGCCCATGTGCTTGTGACGGATCGGCTTTGAGTTTTCGTCCCATGTGCAGTCCCAGCATTCACCGTTTCCCGGTTCGCCAATCCCTTGCGCCTCCCAGCACGAAGGCACTTCAATTTCACGGACATCCTCCCATTTTGAATCGGGGAAGAATCCCCATATTCCGTTTCTCAGCGGTGCCTTGCGGCAGGAGGTCGTACATTCCCACGTTCCCCTGAGCGAGATCGTATTTTCCGTGCCTTTTTCGACAGCAGAGTTGACAACTGCAGGATGCTTTTCCCGGCCTCCCCAGGTAAAGGATTCTCCCCATGCCCCGGCTGCAATGCATGCAACCCCCAAAAGCAGAATGCGCATTATGTCCTCCCTTACCGCACCGTGACAACCGTGCCTCTCGGTCTGCGGTACCGGCACATGAACTTTGACGGCGGAAGGACGCCACGCGTTATCTTCACCTCGTCAAAATCGCCGACTATATTGCCGTCTGCATTTATCGAGTAGCCCATAGTTACATTGTAGCCATCTCCCATGTCATATAAACAACCGAGCAAGCTTCCCGTCCACTCCTGCTCGCCATCGATATATACAGCGAAATGCTGCCGTCCACTTTCCTCATCAAATACCGTGGTAAAAGCAAAATGATGCCATACACCATCCGTCAAATCAGTCAATTTGACGGTGGTGGAGAGATATCTTTCCGAACTGGCGACACCGTTCGTGACCGTCGAACAGCGAATGTTCAACCGCTGTGCATTTTCGCTTGCGTAGAGGGCCCAAAGCGGCGCCCCGGCCGGGGCATCGGCCTTGTTGTTCACGCGGAGCAGACCCGCCATTTTTCCAATCGACGTCAGCCTGCAGTAGAACTCGGCGGTATGATCGAACGTTCCAAGCCCCTTCGCGTTCTTGAAGCACAGCTGAGAGCCATTGAAACGGACCGATCCGGTGTTGGTCACGGAGAAAACACCGCCCTGCCCGTCAAGAAGGAGTTCCGGATACTTCACCTGGCCGGTCAACTCCGGCCCGCTGCATCCATCAAATTCCCTGGACACGCCATCCCCAATCATACACCATGGAGGAGACACCGCCTCCAGACTGTCATTAAACGGAGCATAGAACACAAAATCATCAGGCCCATCGTAAACAAATGACGTCGGATTCAGGAATTCTTCTGGAGACAAGACGCGCTGCGTAAGGCGTACCGCATCAATCTTGCCGTGAAAGAACTGCGAATTTGCGGACTCTCCACCATATCCGACAAAGGCATAACGGTTTGCGCCCGACAACCGAATGTTATTGATGGTCATTACCCTCACATAATCCAGATACAGCAATACTGACATATTTTCGGCATCATATACAGCCGCAATATGATGCCATTTGCCATCATGAAGATTCAGACCGATATGACCATAATTGGTCCAGACAAAATCTTCCCTCCCATATCCATTGTGGCACACGACAATAATCTTACCGGGATGTCCCTGATCAAGAGTAAGCTGAACTGGAGATGGATCAGTAAACTTCAGAATCGTCTGGCTGTACGCCGATAGATCCTTGCCCACATAGACAATCTTTCCCTCCGTTTTGAAGAACAGTTCAGCGGTCAAACTCTTGGCAAAATAAGGATATGAGGAAAGTCGTATACCTGTACCGGCATTTATCGTCCCGTTCGTCTTGAAAAAAACCGATGCGTTGTTTGTGTCAGGTGCAGGGAGGGACAAATCGGTACGCAAGGTATAAGTGGCTGCATCTGCAGAAAGGATCGCGTTGGTTTCAGTCGAACCTTTGACAAAATAGCTGCCGTTGACAGTATTTGTGGTGCGGGCTACCGCATAGTTCATATATAGGGCAGGGATAATCTCTCCAGCCTTTCCGTCAAGCGGAAGATAAGCCACCGTATCGGAATCCACAAAGTGCGAATATCTTCTCAGGAACTGCTCTGGACGAAGTGCCGTGCCGGAGATACGCAACTCATCAATCATGCCGTTGAATTTGCGCCCCTTATCCAGATATCCGCCGACGTACAGATCGTGGCTATTGGAATATGAAAACTTGCCGGCATATAGCATCGTAAAATCCAGCCGGTAATCAACGAACATCCTATAGAAGCTTTGGTTCGACCCACTGTCGTACGAACACACAATGGCAACATGATGCCAGTCGCCATCAAAGACCTTAGATGCACCACTGCCAGATGTGCCTGAAGGCTGTGCGGCATATCGCATGAACATTTTTCCATTATTGAGGATGCCGATCTGCCAGGCCTCACTCTTGAAGTTTGCTCCTGGCACCATGCCGACCACCGGCGCAATCAAATCGACAACGCCTCCAGTCGTGCACACAAAACATTCAACCGTAAACTCCGTCTTATTGAGCACTTCCACATCTTCAATGCGAACCATGCCGCCTTTCAGGGCAGTCGTAGTCCCCTGAGTCCGGAATCCTATGGAGGACCTGTTCGTATGGACCGTCTCGGTGAGAGGATCGTATATGAGGTCATTCAGCACCGAATATGCGGCCTCACAGTATTTCGGCATGAATTCCGCATCTGCTCCAGCCGTGGTGGATTCATTGATCGAGTACGGCTTACCGCTGCCGTAATCGGACGAAACAGCGTTTACGAGAGTATCATTTGGCTGAGACGTCTCGCCGGGCGCACGCGCATCGAAGTGGTGCCACAGCAGAACGTCAGCCGACACTGCTGAAGCAACAGACGCAAAAACTGCAGAAATGATTTTTGTTTTCATGCTGTTCTCTCTTTTTTGGAATGATATTTCAGTTTAAGCGAACGACTTGACTGAAGCATCCACCAGGTCAAGCGCCTTCATCCAGAATGCGCGTTCCTTTTCAAGGGTAAATGCCCAAGGAGCCATCATAAAACCTTTCAGGTTGCCGGAAAGGTTCTTGCGGCAGTATTCAACGGTCATCGGCCAGTTTACGAGATTCTCTGGCGTATCGTAATAGTTGGGCAGCCAGTTCGTGGCGCATGGGATATCCTCATACCCCAACTTGTCCAAGGCCTTGTATGCATGAAGGCGCACCTTTTCATAATGCCGCTCAAACGGGCCTTCTTCCCTGAACGTACGCCCATAGTACCAGTTGGAGAGCATTACGCTCTTCGGCACGCGTTTCGCAAACTCCTCGGGATGCCGCCAGAACGAGTCCGCCCATATCCAGGGACGCGTCCCCGTAGAAGCCGTCAATCCAAGGAACCACTCCAGATCATGCCACCAGAGCGAACCTTGGCGGGCAACGGCATAGAGTCGCTTCGGCTGTTCGCCGATCGCCTCTTCATCATAGCCGAGGTGAAAGAAGCGAGTCTTCCCGAAAATCTGCGTTACATCGCGGATGACATCCTCGCACACCTTGTAGTACGTCGGTGTGGATAGCATACGCGAATACTCTCCGAGCCATATGTCGTGAGTGGACGAAAAATTCAGCTTTGGTATAGGCTCAAGCCCCATCTTCCTTAGACGCACCACTTCATCGTGCAGCCTGTCAGGCGACCAGCTTCCCGTTATCGCCAGTTCAGGATGGCTTGGATACACGAGCGACTCGCCAATATCCAATATGACCATGTTCATGCCGATTTCACGCATACGCTCCGTTATGGCATGGTACACGCCTTCATCGAACTGCAGATTGCAGTGAAGATCCTCCGGTCTGTCGCCCCACATACGCGTTCCCACGTGTATGAGCGCCGACCAGATAAATGAGCTGTCTTTTCCCATCATTCCGCTCCTGTTATGGCTGATAGCGGAATTATACCACACTTTTTTCAATTCACAGAAAACCAATGTGATAATTGCACTTGGATTGCCGCAGGATATACGAATACATTTTCCCGCTTACCCACAATCTAGCAGAACTACTTTCGTTGACTGCGGCGTTTTGTATGTCCACAAATCCACACAGATCGTCACAGATTGATTTGTGACAATAAGTGCAGATTTGTGGACTGACCATTAGCGCGATACGTGCCCAGTGGTAGGGCGGTCACCCCGTGACCGCCGCATGCCGCCGTGATTGCCCACAAGGGGAATCGAAAAGGGAGTACAGGGGAATCCTCATTGGAGTACAGGAAAACCTTCGAGGGCGTACAGGAGAATCCGCTACCCCATACAGG
>JAGBFY010000249.1 GCA_017936245.1 Kiritimatiellia bacterium | reverse complement strand
ATGCGGTAAGGGCGCACTGTCCGAAAAGGATCACGACACCAAGCCCTTTGCGGAACATGAGAATGTCCGTAAGGACATAGAGAACCGCAAGCGAAATCACGCACCAACCCATGGCCTGGGCCGTGAAGGAGAGCGTGAATATGGGCTTGATGACCGGTATCCACGGCGACACCGCCCATCCAACGGTCTCAAGCGCCGCACCGTACGCAAAAAGCTTTATGGCCTTGGTTTTCTTCTCCCCCGCCCCACGCAGGATCTCGGCGGCATGGCTGCCAACCAGAGTCATGACCGCAAACATGATCGATGTCGCAAACCATGTGTAGTGGCTGGGTTTGGTCACAAACGGATTGTCCGCAGGAAGAATGGCGGAAAGAACCGCATTGTCAACCTTGAACGCAAAGTTTCCGAACTGTGAATAGTCGCCACCGAAAGCAAGCATCGCAGTGTAGATGATCGCAAGGACGACCGGCAACGCAATGCGCACAGCCTTGGAGCGGATAAGCATCACACATGCGGCGACAAGGTATCCGGCGGCGATGGACTGAAGCGTATTGGAGTACGGTGACATCTGATGCCAGTTGAGGGAAAGCAGCTTTCCCTGTATGAGCATGCCAAGCAGCCAAAGCATTGCAACGCGGCCAAGCACATGAGTCCAGAAAGATCTGCCGGCTTTACCGTCCTGTATGCGCCGTCCAAGCGCAAACGGAACAGCTGCGCCGCACATGAAGATGAAAAGAGGCATGATTATGTCCCACAGTGTGAAACACTCCCAACCATGCTTGAACTGCCCCATTACAGAAGGAGACAATCCCCATGCCTTGTCCATGGCTTTCACAAGCGGACCAATCACCACAAGGAGCATCATGTCGAGTCCACGAAGAAGATCAAGGGAATACAGTCTCTCTTTCATCTCAACCTTTCAGCCTGACTGAAACGCAGTCCATGCATCAAACGATACGAGCGAGCTTCTCGGCAATTCCGATGTATGTCGAAGGTGTAAGCTTCATGAGACGAGCCTTATCAGCCTTGGGCAGATCCAGTCCCTTCACAAACTCCTGCATGATCTCCGCAGTAACGCGGCGGCCGCGGGTGAGCTCCTTCAGGCGCTCGTACGGATGATCCATACCGACCTTGCGCATCACCGTCTGGATGGGTTCAGCGAGAACCTCCCAGTTGTGGTCGAGATCCTCCGCAAGACGCGCCTCGTTGAGTTCAAGCTTGCCGAGCCCCTTGATCGTGGAGCGGATGGCGATAAGCGCATATCCGAAGCCGACTCCCATGTTGCGCAGCGTGGTGGAATCCGTAAGGTCGCGCTGCATGCGCGAGATCGGAAGCTTGCGGGCCATGAATCCGAGAACCGCGTTCGCAAGGCCGAGATTGCCTTCCGAATTCTCGAAATCGATCGGGTTGACCTTGTGCGGCATCGTGGAGGAACCGACCTCGCCCTTCACCGTACGCTGCTTGAAGTATCCCATCGACACATACATCCACACGTCGCGGTCGAAGTCGAGAAGGACGGAGTTCCAGCGGGCGACTGCGTCGAAAAGCTCGGCTATGCCGTCATGGGATTCGATCTGCGTGGTAAGACGGTTCTGGCGAAGCCCAAGGGACTCGATCACCTTGCGTGAAAGCTTTTCCCAATCGACCGAAGGATATGCGGAAAGATGGGCATTGAAGTTTCCGACAGCTCCATTCATCTTTGCGGGCATGACGAGACGGTCGATCTCCGCCGCCTGACGCTTCAGACGGGCCGCAACTACGGCGAGTTCCTTGCCGACAGTCGTGGGCGAAGCGGGCTGGCCGTGCGTGTGGGCTAGCATGGGAGCCTTGGCCATTTCCTTCGCCATAGATACGATCTTCGCCGTCACAGCGTCCATCTCATCACGAAGTATCTTCTGTCCATCCCGGAGCATGAGCGCGTGGCTCATGTTGTTGATGTCCTCGGAAGTGCAGGCGAAGTGAATGAACTCAGAGCGCTTTTCAAGAGACGTTCCGGCAACCTTTTCCTTGAGGAAGTATTCAACAGCCTTGACATCATGGTTGGTAGTACGTTCAATCTCCTTCACGCGACGGGCGTCCTCAACGGAGAACCCAGCGGCAATCGCACGGAGAGCTTTGCGCTCAGTCGCAGAGAGCGACTTGCACTCGCGGATCTCCTTTGCGTCGCAGAGCGCCTCAAGCCAGGCGCACTCCACAAGCACACGACGCTTGATGAGACCGAACTCCGAAAACACTTCGCGCAGTTCAGCGCATTTTCCGGCATAGCGCCCATCAATCGGCGAAATTGCGGTCAAAGCATCGAGTTCCATAAGAGATCCATTCATTTTAAAAGCCTTTCTTGTTCATTTGACCCGAAATTATACCATATCATGCGATTGAATGGTCAAAACAAAACGGCAGCCAGATGGCTCAACTCTTTCAAGAATTACACTTCCGCCATGCAAACGCGCTATGCCAAGCACTATCGCAAGCCCCAGCCCTGAGCCTCCCGTGCCGGAATCTCGCGAGCGGTCCACGCGGTAGAACCTGTCGAACACACGCTCACGCTCCTCTGGCGGAATCCCCACGCCATGATCCTCGACAGATATCGAGACCGAGTTTCCGGAAGATGAAACCGAAACGAGAACCTCATCCGAGCCTGAATGACGTATGGCGTTCAGAAGAAGGTTGGAGACCGCACTGGAGATCAACTGTCCGTCACAAACAGCAATGCATGATTCTGGAGTGCTCAATCTTATCGTTACACCTTTCTTCTCCGCCTGCACACGCAAACTTTCTACAACATCCCGGACAATCTCCGAAATATCGACGGGGACAAAGTTTGCAGCGCCAGAAGCCGTATCGCGTTCGAGTCTCGCAAGGGAAAGTATGCCCTGGGCCAGAGTGTTTAGCCGCTCTGCCTCACCCTTCAGCATGGCAAGGAGCCTGTCTCGCGATTCAGGCGGCAATCCGTCCGGCGATACAAGAAGATCAACAGCGCCGATTATGCCCGTCAGCGGAGTCTTGATCTCATGCGACACATCCGCGATGAAATCCCGCCTGAACGACTCCACCTTCTGCATCTCCTCCACAAGACGGCGCTGCGCGTCGCGCTCTCGCGCAAGCTCGCGCATCCTCGCCCGCTGTCTGAAAGTGAAGAGCAATACAGACAACACTCCGGTTCCGCCGACAATCGCCGCAAGGAGAAATCCGATTTGCGCTCGACGGTATGGTGCAAGCACCCGCGACACCGGAAGCCCAAGCCGCACACGGAACTCTCCGCACGGACGCGTAACGAAGATGCTTTCCTCCTGAGGCGTTCCCTTCCCTACGGAATCAAACACAATTCCGCCTGGTGCACTGAGGACGGTCAATCTCACGCCTTTCGCCGAACAGTCCGCCCCGAACTCATGTATCCGCCTGAAGTCGCCTGTCTCAACCGACTCCTTCAAAGTAGAAGAAGCAAGCTCCGTACGCGATTCCAGATCACGCTGCGCCCAAGAGAATACGGCGTCCCTGAAAGAATGAGTTTCTGACACGAAAACCGCAACAGCCCCGAAAAGCCCAAGAGCTACAAACATAGACGGCAGGATGTCCAATGTCGGCAGCTTCATGGCTTCACCCTGTATCCCACACCGCGAACCGTTTCGATATGATCGGCCCAGCGGCCAAGTTTCCTGCGAAGGTTGGCAATCTGGACATCGACGGTACGTTCAGTGGTGAAACGGTCTCCGTTCTGCACCATGTCCAGTATGCGCGATCTGGCGAGCACCCTTCCACGATGCGAGGCAAGGAGCGAAAGTATCCTGAACTCTCCAAGCGGCAGCTTAAGGTCTTCACCGTCCAAACGTGCGCTGTGCGAATCCTCGTTCAGGATAAGTCCATCGAAATCGGAATCAGCTACAACTGGCGCACCGCGCCGCAGAACGGCCTTGATGCGGGCGATCAGCACCTTACGATCGAACGGTTTCGTCACATAGTCGTCGGCACCGCATTCCAGACCCCGCACAATGTCCTCGTTCTGCGTCTTGGCGGTCAGCATTATGACGCGTGTCGCCGCCAGTTCGGCAGTCTCACGAATACGCTTACAGATGGAAAAACCATCCAATCCAGGAAGCATCACGTCCAAAAGCACGAGATCAGGCTTTTTGCGGCGTGCCGCATCCATGCCCTCATCGCCACGTGAACAGCTCGACACCTTAGTGAAGCCTTCCGCCGCAAGCGCCATCTCAAGCACCGCACGGATTACGGCATCATCCTCGACAATCAATATGGAAATGAGCGAATTCATTGTTTGACCCTAAAAAACAATGGTGAAACGAATCTGCATGCCAGAACCGCCATCGCCAGAACCGGCTTGCGCCAAGAAATCGGGAAATGTCTAAGCGCGACCTTTACCACAGGATCGCTTCCGTATCGGCGAAAGGTTGAAAGACCACGGAACAGACAGCCCTTGATCCTGAACGACGCGCGCAATATCTCAAGCAAAGAGAACACACACGACGCCGCATACATCGAAGTGAGCCTGCCGCCTGACTTTACGTCCAGCTCCTCTCTTTTGGCCAGCAGACGAAGCTTGTTCTTGAAGAATTCAGGACCTGAGGTCTTAACATTCAAGGATCCTGTCGAAGAAAGCATGTAATGATACAGCACATCCTCTACTACTGTTGTGCTGTTGCTTCTCAACAGATACTCACACAGAAACATCGCATCTTCGTTTATCTCGATAGACTCATCAAAGCGAATTGCATTATTTCGTATAACGTCAAGCCGAAAAGCTCCCGACCATACAGTGCCCATCTCCCTTCGGGAGAAAAGCGGCGTTCCTGAATACCATTCCCGGACATTGGCAAACGAATATCCAAAGTAGCACGGGATATATTTAGAGACTATATCTTCATTAGAAGAAAAACGATAGTCGGCCTTCAACGGAAAGGGGTAGCGCTGACCTGTCAACGGAAAAACCTCGTCATGAGCAACCCGGCAGTAGTCCGCACAATCACGACGCATCGCCTCGACTACCCGCGGATACATGTCAGGCTCGACAATATCGTCGGCATCGAGGAAAAACACAAACTCGCCGCGAGCGGCATCCAGACCCATGTTACGGGCGGCAGACACGCCCTTTCCGCCGGAGCTGAGCACGACGACCCTGTCATCTTTGGCGGCAATGCATTCAAGCGCTGCCAATGTACCATCCGTCGAACCGTCATCGACTGCAATCACCTCAAGCTCCCGCAAAGACGAAGCGAGCGGTCCGGCAAGAGATGCCCCAACGGTTTTCTCTGCATTCCTGCATGGGACAATTACGCTGGCGACAGGACTGCTCATGCGCCAAACACTCCCTTTTGCATCATGTCGTTCAATCTTATCGCAGCCTCTTTCGAAGATTCTTCACCTTTCGCAAAATCCGCCGCATCTATGCATCCCTTGCATTGCACCTTGTATGTTGCGGTTCTGTCACCTACATCCCACCAGGGTTGTCCCTTCGCGAGGACATTCATATCGCAATCCATGGACACAAGCTCCACCGGAGAAGCTGACTGAATCGCAATGTGAGCCGATCCCCGATGGAATACATGCTCCGGCGCACCGGCTGGAGTACGGGTGCCTTCGGGAAAAACAACAACGTTTATCCCTTCTTTCAGATAACGTGAGGCGGACCGGACGACGGCGATCGAGCCATCATTTACGACAAGAATCTTTCTGGCGACAACGCGCATGAACGGATTGCGGCTCACAGCCTCTTTTGTCACGCATACGGAATCGCCTAGCAATGATATGAGAATCACAGCATCTATCAGAGTCTGATGATTTGATACCACAACAGCCCGGATACGGACTTGAGTCTGCGTCGATCATCAGCCGATATCTCAATCCTGAACAAACCCACCTTTGCGCCTGCCCATACGAAAAAGCGGAAAAGAGCTCGCAGTATCCTACGAGCACAGGTCTTCGGCACAGGGAAAAGGAGGAGGAACGAAAAAAGCAATCCTCCCGTTCCGAACATAAGGAAGAAAGCGGCGCTCAGTATGGATCTGAGTACTCGCATTCCAGTCACGCCCTTTCCGGGACAAGAAGAAGCGCT
>JAGBFY010000248.1 GCA_017936245.1 Kiritimatiellia bacterium | reverse complement strand
TATGCACGGCCACACAGCCATGTTTTCGGCATTTCGGAATCGGCCATGCCAGGGCCAGTCCGCGCACGATCCGCACCCCATTGGGCGATGCACGAGCCAGCTGGCCCTCTCGCAACACGGCGCTTGCGGCTTCTCCGATCCACACCCCCGGCCGAACGGCCTCTAAAAAGACTCCCGGATAGTTTACGCAAACGAACGGCGGTTCCCCCTCTATATCCGCCCGCCGGCGGTGTTCAATCCCGAGGGAACGCCGTGAATTGTCTCATAACCGCCATCAAAAAGCAAGCAAGAACTCTCAAAAAGCTAAAACTAGCAGATAACTTACAATAACACACAGAACACCACCACAAATAACTCTTTTTTAAGGGTCTCACCCCATTACACCCTCTATTTCTGTCGGGCAACCGCCCGCCAACTTAGGAACGCCGCGAAGTTAGCGATAGCTACGGTGTCATTTCAAATGTCAACACTCCACCCTTGACCAGATCCGCATGCCGCACGCGCCAGTCTTTTAATTCCCTTCCATTAAGCATAGCCCGCGCCACCCGCCACCGCTCAGGAGCATAATTCTCGACACGAATTTCAAGCGCCGCCGACTGATACGGATATCCAAACTTAAGTTTCGCCCTTCTCACCAATGGAGAGCCGATCTCGTAATATCCGCTCACTGGATCGAGCGGATAGAATCCAAGCGCCGATAAAATATACCAGGCGCTCATCTGTCCGCAGTCCTCATTGCCGTCGAAGCCTTTCCGGGAGGCCGAATAGCACCTTGTCAGAATCTCGCGCACCCGCCGCTGAGTCCGCTCCGGCGCACCGAAGCGGTTGTAGAGATAAGCGACGTGATGACACGTCTCGTTCCCATGCACCGACGCATTGCCGACGACATCCTTCCGGTAGAACAAAGTATCGAAAAATCCGTCAAGCCGCCAAACCGCCACCTCTTTTCCGCCCATCAATGCCGCCAGGCCTTCCGGATCGTGCGGGACGCACCAGACTGCGGTTTCAGCGTTACATTCGGTGTATGCGCGAAGCGCATGCGGAACGAAAGCTCCATCCCTCCCCCTCGGCAGAAACGCTCCGGCCTCCGCACACCAGAGATTGGTGTAGGCGCGGTTCCGGTCCGCGAACGAAAAATCCAGCGTCCGCGAAACCGACTCGTCCGTCTCGTCGCACGCGACATATCCGCGCTTGAGATAACTCGTCAGCCCCGCTCTCGTCTCCGGATACTCACCATATTGCTCGCGGTCACGCCACCGCCGCTGCGTATCGAACTTCTGCGGCTGTGTGCGGTTTTTCCGTATGGCTTCGCGGGCGAAATGATAATCGAATCCGGCAAACCCCTTCGCTATCGCTTCTTCAAGAACTATTTCAGCCGGAGCACCGGACATAATCCCCGTATACCCCGGATTCGGCCATTTCGGCAGCCACCCGCCTTCACGGTACATTTCAAGAAGCGACTGCATCATTCCGTCCACATGCTCGGGCGCGATCAAGGTCAACCACGGATGCTGGGCGCGGTAGGTATCCCAGAGCGAATAGCAGCTGTACATGGACCCATCGTGGATTTTATCGTCGAACGCGGAATAATAGCGGCCTTGCTCGTCGATACGGCGGGGATAAAGCAGCGTATGGTAAAGCCCCGTATAGAAAATCGTCTTTACATCATCCGGTGCGTCAATTTCGATGCGGTTGAAATACTTCTTCCATTCGGCTTCCGTTTCCGCGACCGTCTCCTCGAATGTCCTCTCTCCTATTTCAGTTTCGAGATTCCGCCGCGCCTGTTCGAGCGAAATGAGCGAAACTCCGATCTGAAGCCCGCCCTTGACGCGTTTCACGCACCGCCATCCCTTGAAGTTAGGCAAAGGGCGTCCCAGATTTTCATCATCCCTGTTGGTGCTGTACCCGTCAAGGAGCTGCACATTCCCCAAATCCCCGCGAAGCCAGGCGGCATGGGCCGTCGCCGTATATTCGAACGATCTTCCGCCCGCAATGACACTTCCGCAATACGGCGCATATTTCGATTTGTCGATTTTCGCCGGCGCTGTCGGTATACGCACCTCGCCCCAGTCTCCCATCCAGATGGCGGGCTGACGAGTAAGGATAAATCCTAAAAGCGTCTCATCGCCCTGATTGAAACTCAGCCGCCCCACCCGATTCTGCCGCGTCATCGGCACCATCTGAAAACTGCCGAACGGAACGCCGGTGTACGGCATCATCCCGCCGTATTCAGACTCGCTTCCTTCCGTGCCGATCAGCGGATCAACGAAATCGAGCGATGATGCCGACAACAATACCGCGAGCAGAAGAGACGATTGCATAAACATAATGGCGACCCCGCAGGTTCTTTATCTCAATACCCTTTCATCACATTCTCCGCACGGCGGATATAGGCGTCCTGCTCAACCTTGCTCATATCGTTCCAACGGACATTCCATCCACAGACGCGTATCTGAAGATTTTCGTATTTCTCTGGATGGAGCTGTGCATCCTTGAGCTCTTCTGCACTGAAGACGGTGAACTGTATCACGCTCCCGCCGTTTCGGTGGAATATCTCAACAAGCGAGCGCATTACCTTCAACCCCTTCTCACCGTAGCATACCGACGGATGAAGCATCATATCAAGCGGATAGTCGCCGGGGAGTTTGGTCGCATCGGATGCGGCAAGCGTCGCGACGAGCGCCGTTGCGCCTTCGGTGTCGGCACCCATCGTAGGCGATAAGTTCTTCGACATCTCCTCGCCCGCTTTGCGTCCGTCAGGTGTAGCGCCAGTCTTCTCGCCGAGAACGATGTACTGACGCGCACAGTGTCCGCTTGCAAAGAACTGTCCGCCGCGCGAATTAGGCTTCCCGTTCAGCTGCGAAGCGAAGCACTCTATCATTTCCGCTCCAAACGCATTAGCCTCAGGATCATTGTTGCCCCATTTGCGCTTCGACCTCAACATCCGCAGCCGAAGTTTCTCATGTCCTTTCCAGTTAGCCGCCATCACGTCCCCTATCTCGGCAAGAGACATCTCCTTTTTTTCGTAAACAATTTCTTTGACGGCAAGAAGCGCGTCAACTGCCGTGCCAAGTCCGACGGCGAGTATCGTAGAGTCGTTTCCACGCGGACATCCATTCGCAAATCCATCCCGGCGAGTCTTAAGGGCATGTTCCGTCGAAAGCGTCATCAGGTTCGCAGGGTTGACTTCGGGTAGCACCTTCTCGAACTCGAACGCGACCTTGCGGCAGCGATCCGTCACATCAGCGAGACGACGCAAATATTCGGTTTTGAAGGAGTTGAAAGTTGTGAGTTGTGAGTGGGGAAGTGAGTCAACTCCTTCACTCAAAACTCTACACTCTTCCAGCATCTTCTCCACTGGCTTCAAAAAATTCACGTGCCCGATCGCCGTGTTGTTGATACTGTCACGGAGACCAAACTCGTAGCATCCCTTGACGACCATCGTGCGGCAGTCTTCATCACTGGCGCCATGCCATTTCTTCAGCACTTTTGACGTCGGCTCTTCGCCGATAAAAGAGATGGAACGATGCCGCCGCGCCATGTCGAGCATCTTGTCCCATGCCCAGTCAGGAGTATTCGGCGCGACCTTGACGAGGAACTTCGGCGTGGTCAAGGCGCACTCATCCATCACATCGAGAATGATTTTCGACACATGGTTAAACTCCGTCGTGCCATCCGCCTTCGTGCCGCCGAGACCGACAGGCTGATTCCAGTAGTTCGCGATTGAGCCCCACTGCCAGAGAAAATGCTTGAGCTGTTCGCGGAATTCCGCTTCAGTGGTACGCCCGGCGGCAATGTCGGCATCGTAGTAGGGAGTAAGGAAAACATCAAGCTCTGTTAGCGAACGACATTGGATTCCGTCGAGGTGTTCCGACCAGAAGAAGTAAAGCCACACGAACATCATCATGTCGTAGGCGGTCTTGGGTGGACCGCTGCGCAACCGCTCAAGACATGCGATTTCCTTGGAGATACGATTTTGTCTTGGGAAACAACTTAAACAACTACGAGAACAACTTTCTTTTTGTTGTTTTTCCCTGTTGTCTATGTTGTTTTCATCAAACCTCTTCTTCCCCTGTTCGATGAAACGGTCGATTCCCGCGAGCATCGCGTCCATCGCAATCTGAAGCCCCTCATAGAACGGATCGCCCTTTACGGCATACTTCTCAAGACGCTCCTTCATTCCGGGGAAGCCAAGTTTCAGGATTACGCGCCAATCGGGAACGGAGTGATCGAAGTCCTGCCACATATTCCAATCACCGACGGCATTGCCGGCGCGCCACTCCTTCGTCACCCAGCCAGGAAGCATCTTCGCGTTCACCTCACTGGCTCGGTCTCCTCTGGTTATCTTGGATATGGGTCTATCATTGCGGTCCCATATCGCAATCGCCGGAAACCAGTCGAGGGGAGAAACATCGATGGACATCTTCTCCATCTGCGCGGCAAAAATCTTTGCCTTCGTGATGCGCCACGACTCGCCGGACGCTTTGCCAGCCGCAACTATCTCCGCAAGAATCTTCTTGAGCGCCTCAACGCCAACACCTGTCATCCTATCCGTGACATCCTGCCGGAACTTGCGCCTGAGATACGTGTCGACATCCGTAATGTTCTCCACATACGGATCCCACCATGTCATATCCCAAAAGCCGCGCTGAATGCCGACAGGTCCGGCGATCAGATCAAACCAATTCGCCACTGCACAGGCCGCCGTTCCGGTTATAAATTGCTTACGGGAAATGTTCATCATTTGTGCGTTGCCTATCGCGTATATTTCTCGATTGTCACGGGGCCGATGAGTCCGGAGGGCTGAAGTTTCGAGTTGACGCCGAAGTAATTCCATGTGCAGAACCCAACGCGACCCTTTGAAGGGCGAGGCTCATTCTTCATCACAAAATCGGGAATGCGCCGAAGGGGACGACCCCAGAAACTTGTCGCACCCTTGGCGTTCGCCTCACCCCATTCGCAGTCGTCCGGCTCCGTCTCGTCGCCGGCATAGTCGCACCATAATCTTGAGAATCAGTCCAAACCATATTCTCATTGATCCGCTGTCTCATCAGAATCGGGATACATAGTCGTGGGACAATGGTTTCCTGAAATTGGCTTTGAGAGCTTCGCACATGAATTTAGCCAACCATTGGCAAGGAGCTTTACGCAGGAATTTAGCCACATGGAGGGGCAACGTCCTCGTTGCCCGTACAGCGGCGAATCGAGCAGCGGCAAAACGCCGCATGAAGAAATGAAAACGCCGCGAAGTTTTGTCGAGTTTCGCAGCAAGGCGGGCAACTTCCTCGGCAGATCCTGAAGCTTTAGACTTCGCCAACGCGATGATGTAACTGTCAACCCAACTCACAGGACGCCTTACGCGTTAAAAATCCGTTCTCATCCGCGTCAGCGGGGAGAAGGGATTTTAATGCGTTGGCCGTATTTCACCCAGCCAATATTGACGCGTCAAGCATAAACGGAATGACGCCAACATAGACAATGCCGTTTTCATCTTGCTGCGGAG
>JAGBFY010000028.1 GCA_017936245.1 Kiritimatiellia bacterium | reverse complement strand
CCGGCGCCCCCATTCCTGATCCACGCCACGCATCAACGCAGTCTGGGCACGAAAGCGGAATTCATAGCGCCAATTATCGGGAATATCCACCGAACGCACACGCTTGAAAACGATGCCGTCATCGCCGGGTCTGACCCATTTCACGCCAAGCAACTCTTCAATGAACCCATAGACGGCAAATGCCGAACCGTAATATGGATAACGGCGAACGCCAATGTCATCTCCCCAAAAATAGATCTTGTCTCCTTTGCGCTGGGCGTATGATCCATATTTGGCGGATACGGCATCTTTTGGCTTGCCGAAAACGAAGGTGAATCCATTGCTTCCGATTTGGGACGAGCACACAAGCTTGAGATGTTTTTCCAATTCATCGGCGGCAATCTTCTGCTGTGCATTTTCCTTTTTTGCACGCACCACTGCAACCTTAGATAAATCCACCGCACCTCCGAATGCATTGAACATCAGTAATAACGAAAATGTCACCGAAAGCTTTTTCATTTTTTCCTCCTTTATACAGAATCAGCCTATCCCTAAAATCATCTTATGTGAAAAATCATGCCCTTCTTGTAGCATTTCACTGCAAAGGTCACTGTGTTATTTTCTTCATCGCGCACGATGGCCCATTCGGAAAGATATTTTGCGAACAATTTAGGCGCACGCACCGGCAACATCGCCCGAACCGCATCGGACGCAGAAGCATCAACCGTAACAGCCCCAACCGTGAATGACTGCAACGCCGGTGCATCTCCCTTCACCGACATCTCAAACGGCATCTTCGATTCACCGTCATTAAGCACAAATGGAACTTGTGTTTTTACATTGCAAAGGCCGTAGCGCACCATGGTTTCATCTTCCATGTCGAGCACCACCTCCAAAGAACCGATATCGGTGAATTTTACACGAAGCCCGTCAAAAGCGTCGGACGAGGCGACACGCACCGTACCTCCGGTAATCACAAACATATCGTTTGCCCCCGGGCTGGGACTGTCGCCTGATTCGCCGAAGCGCACAGGACACGCCAACTCCAAAACCCCCTCGCCAGTTTTATACATTGCCCCGTTGACGGCGATTTGCGTATTCAAGCGAAGGCGTTTTCCCTTCCCCACATGCACAATGCCGTTTCCGTTTGCAAAGATTCCGCGATTGGATTTTTTCGGTATATCCACATCATTGTTTTCAACACGAAGATTGTCGTATTTCGTCAGGGTAAGCGCCATCGGATCCAACTTCGGTAGATCGCCGCCGAGATTACGGTAGTCTTTTATTTTGATGAAATTGTGCCGCGCATGAATACCGGATTGCAACACCCATCTGTCATCTTGAAGATCCGCAACAATTCTGCCGAAGAAATTGGTGTTCAAAGCATAAAAACAGTAACTGCCGTCCGGAGCGCTGCATTTTCCTTGCAATCCCGTCAATTTTAACGTCGCCGCGCCGACAATCTCATGGTTTATCGTCAGGTCGCGGCCATTGCTTACCCCCAGTTTAACCACCCCAGAAGGAACGACAAATCTTCCTGGCGCACCGCTGTTGCCATTGTCAATATCGATGTATGTTTTCTGGTCCCCCCTGAGCGCCGATCCGTCGAGCATGCGCAATTCGGAACAGACAAAACCAATTCTTCCATTCTGTCTGAAAAAATAGAGCGAGCAATCTTTACCTATTGTCAGCGAATCGCCCCTGAACTCCACTTTGTCCCGCTCAGGCATTTTCAAGATCGCTTCAGATGCCGAAACAGTCAACCCCTGAAGATCAACCACATAATTCTTGCCTGCTGCATTTTCCGTGCTTTCATCCGACCAATGTTCATCGGTCAACAGCGTTGCAGTCGATGAAGTCTGGAAAACCGCAGCCAGCCTCGGATAACACAAATACACGGTAGCGACCCCATTTGCCGTTTCCTTCTTCACTGTGGCAACACAGTCATTGACTATGAAATTGACTTTGTCATTTGCCGCCGAAATAGGATATTCCAATATCGGTATTCTTGCTCCTGGCGTTGCAGTTCCCGAGGTGAGTATAAGAATACTGCCGGCTGCCGCGAAAGTCTCCGTCACCGTGATTTTACCCGCCGCATTCCCGTCGATCGGCACCGACAAGAAAGCGTTATCCCCCATCGACAGACGATTGACTGAAAGCGTATTTGTCACGGCCAATGTTCCTAACGCACAATTCTGCGCGAAGCTCATATTCCCGGGAAATGAAGTGGTGCCGAAAAGAACCGATTTGTCGGGAATGGCAAGACGATCCTGCTTTAATGACACGACCGAAAAAGCACCGTTAAACCCACTGCAATCGGAAGCTATTTCCAAACGGGTACCGATTGATGAGTCTGTGGTCATGAAAGCATTGGTCATTCCCATTACCAATGTCGACGCCTCGGTTGCACTCAGACGGCCTTCCAACCGCATGAGCATATCAGCATACGCATTAAAAGTGATATGAGTGTACCGGGTTTCAACAGTATCCACAACGATGTCGCTGTCAAGCAGAAAATCTCCATCGCCGGCGGCCATAATGCAACCATGCTGCAAAGATATTCTGGGGAAGAAAATCCTGGCGGGATCTTTTGCATAAAGCAGTAACGCTCCATGATTATTATTATGCCCGACTTGAAGGATCCCTCCGGCAAAAGAGCGGTTGCCACTGCCTGCCACTCCCAGCACTCTGAGACGATGAGCGTTTTTCCGTACTATGTAAGTGTCACCTAAACTGAAATCCGTGGCTTTTGTCCCGGTATCATTGCCATCCGAAGACCACGCCGATGGATTATCGAACCCTTTTGCAGCGCCATCAGAATTTTCCGTACTGATCAAGTACCAAGTGGCAGCATCGGACACAAGCGAAAACAGCGCCACAACCGATGATAACAACAATGATTTGAAACACATAATCCACTCTCCTTATTGACACTATTGGAAAATCATTGGGCATGCCCTACCTTAATCTTGCCGATCGGGTAGCGGCGGTAGTTTCCACCGGCAAGCGGCAATGCGATCTTCGGCGTTCCCTGACGGGTACCGACAGAGACGCAAAGATCGTATTCGCCGGGTGCAAGCATGTCAAAGGACGTTTCCATTACGCGCCCCTGGGAGTTTCGCAGATCGGCAAGCACCTGGTCGTTCCATGGAGGAATAGGAGCCGTAAAGCCAAAGCGTCCCTTCGACACCACGGAAACCGGGTTCTCCTTCTTGTCGAGCGTGGGGGAAAGCGAACCGAGATCAAACTTTTCATCTGTGAAACTCCAGCACACATTACCCTTTTCATCACACAGCGACCATGACGCAAACCCGCCCGGCAGAAACGGCGCAACGCCCTTGTTTACCCATTCCGCCGTTATCCTGACCGGCTCGCCGAGTTTCACAACCTTTGGAAACGAAACGCTTTTTGGCATGAGACGATACCCGATCCTGAGATTCACAGCCTCGATCTCGGCGGCATGCGATTCACGGAAATCCTCCGGAAAGCCGTGGAAAGTGAAATAGCTCGCCTGATGCTTTTCCACGGATTCAAGAATACGGTCCTTCCGCCAGTTGCCGCGCAGTTTGCATGTCACGTAATGACCCGTCTCCAGCACGACAGGGAGAGTTGGCGCAAAAAGACGTCCCCAATGGTCATGGTGCCAGCCGTACGGACTGCACATGAGCGAATCGTCACGGATTCCGACATTGTTGGCTCTCATGAACTGGAGAAACGGAAGATCCGCCTCCTTTCTCTGGCCACCGGCAACATCGTCTGATATGACCAGATAGGTGTTAGGGAGGTATTTCCTGTGCAGAGCGATGTGCAAGCGCGCAATGCGTTCCGTCTCTTCCCTTGAAAGCTTCGCGGTGCGCCCGGTGTGCCCTTCGCCATAAAGCCCAAGACTCCCCACATCCACAAACGCGACAGAAGGATCTCCGTCATAACGGGCAGCGAATGCCTTCAGGAAATTCCCCAGTTTCTCCAGGAAAACGGGATCGTCATAGGTTGGCTCCCATCGTTTCGCCGCCTCCGCCTGATGGCTGCCTTTTGCGCCGGGATACGAAAACCACAATCCCTTGCACCCCGCCTCCCGCACCCAGTCAGGCGTGGCATTGACGGTCTGGTTGCAGCAGATTACGCGAAACGCCAGCTGCTTTCCGGCCTTGATCCAGTTCTGCGCAACGGAATCAAAGATGTCCCAACGGAACTCGCCTTCCTTTGGCTCAAGATCGCTCCACAGCACACGCAGATAAACGACGGAAGTACCGGGTAGCGGGTCGGTGTCGCCAGGCTTCGAGTACATCCCGTACGCCCAAAGGCGGTTGGAGTAATGGTAATGCACCAAACCCATGCCGGGATTTATGAGCGTTGCACCAGAATCAGTGAAATTGTTTGTAACAACATTCTGAGCGATAGCATTACAGGTTAACGCAAATCCGAATACTGATATGCAAGACAGAATATCAACGCTTATTCTACTTTTTTTGATAAAACGCATCTTTTGCTCTCTCCGTTTTATTTAGCCTTTCCTTTTTTTAAATTCTCCAGCGCCACCTGAACGGCACAAGGTTCTTCCTTGCCGGTCCAGTCCTGGGAGGCGACCCATTCCTCGGCGGCGAAAATGCGCTGAGCGGCTTCTTCGTAATCGACTCCGCCAAGCTCAATAAGAAGACGGATTCCACGGTCGATGAGCTTCTTGTTGGAGATGGAAACCCAGCTCATCCAGTTCCCGGCGACGCGTCCCGATGCCGCCATCGTGCCGGTCGAGAGGCAGTTGAAAGCGAGTTTGACCGCAAGATGCTTCCAGATTTCAAGCGGAGAATCGGCGATTTCCATGTTCACCCAGATTCCGTCCGTGGGGACAGGCCCTATGTGGAACTCGACAGCTTCCGGCCAGTCGGCGGCAAGCTTCTTCGCCGCAGTCATGTAATTTGCCGGCTTCTCGCCCACGGTGAGCATCACCGCCGCCGCACGGTCATAACCCTTGATGCGCTCGGGGGCGGGCTCGTTGCCGATCATGTACGTGATGAGATCTGAATACTTGATGAGCGGGGGATTGTCGATGAAGCGCTGCGGCATCTTGAGCGAACGCGCATCGTCCGAAGTGAAGTTCAGACAGCGCGGATGGCGGCGCATCATCTCGCTCCAGCAGTCGACCGTCTTGAAAAGCGGGTTCTTCACGAACGCCCAGCTCTGCGCGAGATGCTTGTCGCGGCTGGAGCGGAGCGGCGGCAGCATGAACGTAGGCGAACGTTCGGTGTTGTCGGTAAAGAGGTCGAGCATGCACTTGTCGGCAAGATAGGTAATGCGCCCATGCTTGTCATACACGCCCTTCTCGAACTCGATCGCCTTGACGAGTCCCGCGCGTCCGCCGGGGGATTCAAGTCCGGCAAGAAGCTTTTCGAACGCGACGGTGTAATCCTTCGAGGTCTCCTTGGCAAAACGCGGAAGCACACGGCAGAGCGCGGCTTCAAGGGCACAGGAACCCAAGAGCTGTTCGGAGGATGTCGCCTGCATACGCGTGGAGCCGGCAACGGACATCGAACCGCAGTAGATGTCGAGTACCGTCACCTTCGGATTGTCGATCGCTTCGCGGCAGCGGTCGAGATAGCCGCGCAGGAGATCGGCGGGGTTGTTGAAGACGAGGAAGCACTTTGCCCCGTTTTCGGCGGCATACTTGAGAGTACCCAATACTGACGACGTTTCGCCGCCTTCGGTGATCGCGACAAACGTGTCGCCCTCGCCAACCTTCAGCGCGGCGGCCTGACGGCGTCCGCCTTCGGCAAAGTCCTCGAAAAATTCCACGCTGCGGATAAGTGCAAAGTCGCCGCCCGTCATGATGGACGCGCTGCGGTCGGCGAGCTTGCGCTCTTCGGGGGTCAGCTCGGCGGCGCGACGGTGGAAGAAGTCGCGCCACATGGATTCGAGAAGGATGGAAAGACGGCCCGTCGCGCCACAACCTGAGAAAATGATACATCCCTTCGGAGCCTTCAATGTCTCAACCATGGACGATACGAGTTTCTCAAACTTATCGCCTGCAAATACATGGCGCATTGTGATCGGGATCTGACGGTCGCCGCGCTGGAGACACTGCACGCCCGCGAGGGTGGAACGCTTGAAGTCCTCTTCAAGCGTTGCCGTTATCGGATTGGACTGCTCAGTGGGCAGGAATCCGAGATGGAACTGCTTTTCGTTGTCGATGAAGTCACGCGCCTTTGCCTTGACGGCATCGGAACACTGGAACGAACTGGCGAACATGGCCATGGAAAATATTATTGCTGTATTCATGCCCCGAATTATACATATCAACCTCTCAAAAGCAACCTAGCCTAAAGGACAATTTATAGCGGAAATAAAAACTAGCGGATAACCGACAATAACACCCAAAAACGATCGCAAATAATCCTTTCCCAGGAATCCATCCCCATTGCACTCCACTCTTTTCAGGGTTGCCATCCCGCAAGGATCATGCCATGATGGCAGAGGGAAGCACACGGCCATCAGGAAGGAACCCCACACCTTCTGATTCAAGCAGACTGCGTTTACGCACCATCTGTTCACCATCGCGCTTCCCGTTGAAACCGCAGAGTGAACCGTCTGCCGCCACTACCCTATGGCACGGAACACGTGGCGCAAAAGGATTGACGCGCAACGCCTGACCAACCGCCTGCGCCGAACCACATCCTATCCGCCGCCCCAACGCGCCATAGGTGATGACCTTTCCGGGCGGCACTTCAAGCAATGCCGAATATACCCGGTTCTGGAAATCCGTCACTTTCATTCACAATTTTGTCTGGCTCCGCAACGGCAGGGCATCCGCACAAGAAAACAGCAGGAAAGACTACAGCTCTTCAACGAGTTCTTCGACAATCGTGCGTTTTTCGGCGGAGAAGGATATGCCTATGAGCGTCACGCGTTTTCCGGAAAGAGCATACTTCCCTGCATAGTCCTTGCCCTTAATCTGCTCCATCGCCTCGGATGCGGGCTTATCAAGCTTGAATTCGACGATATATATGTCATTCGGAAGATCGACAACCATGTCGATCCTTCCGTCGTGCGTCTTCACCTCGCCATTGACGTTCACACCGATGGAGCGCAAGACTACATATACGATCGTCTGCCACATCTGTTCGTTCTGACGGTCCGTCATGTCGTAGGGGATGTCCGTAAAGAACGACTTGAGCGCCTTGACAAACTTCTGCGGATCATGAGCATACAGAGCCTTTGCCGCCTCGAACGCATAATTCGCCGATGCGACATCATCTTTCCCCGTATAGGCACTGGCCACACATGACAGAAAAGAATTCTCGATCTCAAGATTCGGAAACTTCAGTTCATACATGCGAGATGCACCGATCTGGCAAAAATCTTTGATGGTCAGATAGCCGGTCTGGTAAAGCAGCGTGACAATCTGCGGATTGTCCGGTTCGTATGCATTGAGAGACATCTCGCTGACGCCTACTGTCGAGAAGTCTAAAGGGCGCTTCCTGAGTATGTCTATCAGAAACGTAGGGACCGCAGTATTAGACCAATAGTCGTTGAACTCTTTTTTCTGGAAGCACTGACCAAGTGACACGGGATTTATGACAAACTTTGCAGACTGATGGAAGCGATAGCCGTCATACCACTCTATTATCTTGGCAAATGCCTCGGCGTCAGTAAGTCCATTAGCTTCGGCAAGAGCGTGAATGCGACCGGGGAAACGCTCCTTGACCTCTTCATGCGTATATCCGAAAAGCGTGGCCGTCGTCGCATCCATCGTCCAGTCGTTCAGATTGTTGAGATCAGAAAAGATGGACACCTTCGAGAACTTGCTTACGCCTGTGATGAATGTGAAGCGCTGCTTCTCCTCAAGGGTCTTGATCACGGAGTAGAACGCCTTCAACGCGTCGCGGAACTCCGTCACGTCCGGCTTCATCAGATGTCCGAGAATCGGCTTGTCGTATTCGTCGACAAGAAGCACCATGCGCCCATCTGGAGACCTGGCGGCAAGATCCCTCATAACATTCTCAAAAGCCGTCGCCGGATTTTCATCATCACGAAAATCGATTCCGTTGCGAACGCATTCGTTCGCAAGAATGGCGCGCCAACGTCTATGCAGTTCCGAGACATTGGCTGTCTGCGCACTGCCCATATCAAGATGCAGCACAGGCCACTTCTTCGACCAGTCCCACTTCGGTTCGATCTTGAGCCCCTGGAAAAGCTCGCGACGCCCTTCAAAAAGACACTTCAGCGTTGAAACGGCAAGCGATTTGCCGAACCGCCTTGGACGCGCCATGAAAAACTGCGCGCCTGCATCACCCGATGCCATGGCATAGAGTTCCTCCGTCTTATCGACGTACGTAAACCCCTCCTCACGCATCCGCGCAAACGAATATATATCTGTCGCAACCTTTTCCATGCCGCAGATTATATCAAAAAGTTGCGGGTGGGGATGGAAAGATGAGACTGGAGTTTACCCATTTTTCTATTCTTCCTTTCCACTCGTATTCAGTGCCTGCCCCGAATCTCCGATTCGTTCTTTACGGCGCAAGCTTAAGCGCTTGCGCCTACCGAATTGAGCAATTTACGCCTTCAAGGCTTTAATTGCACTAAAAAGCCGCGCCATGCGCGGCTCTAAGGCGCGCTTGCGCACATCTGCGGCGCTTGCGCCGCCTCTGCCAAGCGGAGCAATTGCCGCTGATTCGAAGGCACTCCATACGGCGCACCCACAGGCAATTTTTCAGTTATCGCAAAGCGAAAACTGGCACTTCACCCTTTATTTATGGACGTGTGGTGATTTTCATGCCCGAAAAAATGGGTAAACTCCAGAAAGATCAGAGATGAGTAAAGGGTATCTAAGCCTTCGACTTGAGCAGCCCGGAGAAAGGAACTATCGCGTCAAAATACGCGTTCAGGACGCCACCAACCGATTCATCCGACAGCGGCTGGCAATTTCTCTGCGACAAGAAGTCCCATTCGGGCAAAGATGCCAAAGTTATATCTGCCGACGAACTCGTACACCGGATTCCGTCGGGTGCATCCATTTTGGAAACCCCGCCCCAATGCGCCTTTGTCTTCGAAAGGAACCGCCGGCATCGTCGCCAATATCCGTATCCACCGCAACGCGGTTCTTCACAACTCCTTACCCCATCAATTCAACGACACCAAGCGCCTGACCTTTCTTAGTCCCGCGATATCGGCTGAAAAAAATACCGCTGTGTCCCGCCATGTTCGCACAGGCGAACATGGTAACTGAAGTCAAAATTTGAATTGTTATTTTTCGTTTCCTTTTTAGCTTCCTCATACTCCAAAAAACAATTTATAGAGAGATATTGGAATTCATTTCAGTAAAATCTCGAAATGAGCGAAACATTTCGCCAGACATTTCGATCTTGCGATACTCCTCTTTTCCCCCATTACCATATGTTCGTACAGCATTAATAATATTCCATTCGCTCAACCATCCCTTTGAGATTACCGTATCTCCTTTTTTCCATTTCTCAACGTCTCTATGCGAAGTTGGCACAAGCAGTCTCACCGTACCGCCCGCAAGTACTCCTGCTTTTTTAGCCAGTTCGACATATCGCTTTGTTTGATATTCGCGCCCATTCCACACAATTTCGAGTGTGCGATTCTCCTCTCCAAAGACCAATGCGGTTAACTCAACACAGTATACTTTTCCTCCTCCTTTCAACTCGACAAGAGAAACGTCATCCACAACAAAGACCATATTGTCGGGTGCCTTCGTGAGCAAAACCCTGCCCAACGGATTGTTGTTGGCGTCACGCTGTACATGAGGCGAGTACAGAGCTTTTTCCCAAATTTCATCAAACAACCGACACTTACGAATTTCAGTTGTGTCTTCATGCCAATACTCGACATAACCGTCGGGATTGAATTCTCCCCTTAATATTTCCACTTCGTTTGCCTCTACATCCGACAGTAGCGTTTGCGCACTCTTCACAATGGTACGCACCTCCTTCCTAAATTCGATGTTGTTGCCTGGACTATTATAATAGAACGGAGTGCCAGATATAACTCTGGATGTCACTTTAGATGTTGAGAGTACAGCCTTCCCAACAGAAACGACATCCTCTAATCTATATCGATGTTGTTTCTTAAAGTCTTTTAGCTTCACAAGCAGCTCATTGTCAATTTCACAGCCTGAAGAAGCCGGTAATGCCACCCTTTCTCGCACTGATCTTTCTCCTTTATGTCCTCGTCTTGAACGGCGTTGCGACAATTCTCTATCCACATTCTGCGCTGTATGTTGTTGTGCGAAATCAACTTTCCCATTGGAGTTGACATCTGCCTTATTCGATGTTGCGGCAATATCTACACCATCCGCAATTGTGTTGCATGAATCACGGAAGACCATAGTGGCAACTGTTTTGCTAAACGTCCTGCCTGTTCCGGCGCACGCCAAGCACTTTTTATTTGTCGATCCTGCACCGCTGCATTTCTGGCAGTGTCCGCTTCCGTTGCACTTTCGACAAGTCTTTGATTCATTATTGTTATCAAAACCAACTGACACGGTCTGGCCAGAGCCTTTACACCTCGAACACTTCCCATTTCCGCTACACGTATAGCAACGGTGATTTCTCGCACCCTGCCCGGAGCATTTTTCACAGTCACCCTTCAACATATCCTCAAACTCTGCGGCATTTTGCAACTTGCCTTTTATATGTTTCTTGTATACGTCCATTTCACCACATGCAATAAGTCCCGCCGCCGATGTCTTTAGGTACTCCTGCTGTCGGTCTACATCGTTGGATGTCGCCAGTGCGACTGAATACAACTGTCCTGCAATCTTGACATCTGGAGCTGCTTTGGCAAGAGTCCGCAACTCAGATTCAGAGAAGCTCGTCTTCTTTGCCGTTGATTTCTGGGCCGCCGAAACCGCGCACAACATGAACAGCACGCATAGAACAATCTTCACGTATTTCATTATTTTTCCTTTTGTTTTTATCTCGAATTGCACGTGCGTTTCTTTCAACTCACACGCGTCTTATTTCACCTATACATTGCCTTCTTCAAATCCTCATTCTCTTTCAACAGCTCATCGATCCTTGCATTGATTTCCGCCGTTTTTTGGGCATCATGCATCGCTTTCCTCCACAGGTTAAAACTCCGCTTACGCGACACATCGCAGCACGGCCCACCAGATTCTGAACCTTCCCATTTGCACGCGGTGCAGCGAAATTGACTCCGTACATACGTAATCTGATCCTTGGCACAATACTTACCCAATCCGCTTGGACGGAATCTCGTTTCAAGGATCCGTGCCTGTTTTGCGCTATCGACAAGTATGAATCCGGGATTAGACACACGTAGATGATTGATTTCATCCTGATTTGCTTTAATCTGGCTTTTCAATTCTGTAATGGTTCGTTTGGGCGAGTTTTGGATGTTCTCGTTTCCGCCATTCTCATCTTCCTTTGAACTGTTCTGACGGCTATTTTCCTGTGCGAGTGCGTACAACTCCCTCACTGACCGCAACTCTGCTTGCAAACGCTCCCTCTCACGGATGAAACTCTCCCTCATCTCCCGCATCTTATTCTCAAACGTTGTCCTCATCCTATCCGCTTGATTCCTTCGCTCTTCCAGGTCCTTTCTGTACCCCTCTTCCATTTTCATGATTCTTTCTGCCTGTCTCGCTTCCTTTTCCTGAACTCTGGACCTAACACCTGACGCAGCCTGTTCCGCGTTCCTCAACGTCCGCTCATAATAATCCCTTTTCGCTGTGACAGAGCTGAGTTTGCGCTCCATTTCCACCTTCTGCGTCTCTATCGTCTCGCGCAGCACCTTGTTTTGGGACCTGATCGAGAAAACATCAAAGATGACCACACCCATGACAATGATCAAACCGATTATTTTCAATAGATCCACAGTTGATATATGATGCGT
>JAGBFY010000247.1 GCA_017936245.1 Kiritimatiellia bacterium | reverse complement strand
GAACGACGAAAGCGCCAATCTCATTGTAGCCCAGCTTCTCTTCCTGCAGGCGCAGGATCCGAAGAAGACGATCAACATGTACATCAACTCGCCGGGCGGAAGCGTCACGGCGGGTCTTGCGATCTACGACACGATGCAGTTCATTTCGTGCCCGGTCGCGACGTACTGCATCGGTCAGGCCGCCTCCATGGGTGCGGTGCTCCTCACCGCCGGGGCTAAGGGTAAGCGCTTCGCGCTTCCCAATGCCCGCATCATGATCCACCAGCCGTGGGGCGGAGCCGAAGGCAAGGCCAGCGACATCGAGATCACCGCGCGTGAGATCATCCGTCTCAAGGAGAAGCTCAACCGCATTCTCGCCGACCATTCAGGCCGGAAGTATGAGAAGGTTGTGGCTGATACCGACCGCGACTACTTCATGAGTGCTGAAGAGGCCGCCGACTACGGGCTGATCGATAACGTTCTCACACCCAAGAAATGAAAAAGCCCCCGAAGATCTTCTGCAGCTTCTGCGGACGCCACTCGAACGAAGTTCTTGTGATCCCTGGCCCCAGCGAAGCCAACATCTGCGTCGACTGTGCCAAGCAGATTGTCGAAATAATCAATGAGGCAGAAGCCACTGAGGCGGAGGAGAAGAAAAAGACGCTTCCCGCACTTGGCCCTGTGCCGAATCCGAAGGAAATCAAGGAGTTCCTCGACAAGTATGTGATCGGGCATGACGAGACGAAGAAAGTTCTCTCCGTTGCAGTCCATAACCACTACCGCCGTCTTGAACAGAAGGAGAAGGGTACGAAGTGCACGAATCCCGAGTTCGAGGATGTGGAGATCGAGAAGTCGAACATTCTTCTCATCGGTCCTACGGGTACGGGTAAGACGCTCTTCGCCAAGACCCTCGCACGGATGCTGAAGGTTCCGTACGCGATCGGCGACGCGACCACGCTCACGGAAGCCGGTTATGTCGGCGAGGATGTCGAGAATCTTGTCCGCTATCTGCTCCAGAATGCGGGCGGCGATGTCGAGCTTGCAAAGCGCGGCATCATCTATGTGGACGAGATCGACAAGATCGCCTCCAAGACGGACAACGTCTCTATAACGCGTGACGTTTCCGGCGAAGGCGTTCAGCAGGCGCTTCTCAAGATCATCGAAGGAACGGTGTGCCGCATCCCTCCGAAGGGTGGACGCAAGCATCCCGATCAGGAGTACATCGAGGTAGATACCTCCAACATCCTTTTCATCTGCGGCGGCGCGTTCGTCGGCCTTGACCGCATTGTCGGCGACCGTACCGGACGCAAGGTTATCGGTTACGGCGCAGAGAACGAGGATGCCGGTGAACAGTCCGAAGGTGTCTCCGCAAAGGATGTGCGTCCCGAGGATCTCGTGAAGTTCGGTCTCATCCCGGAATTCACAGGACGTCTCCCCGTATTCACCTCCATGTCTGAGCTGACGGAGGATCAGCTTGTTCAGGTGCTCACCGAGCCGAAGAACTGTCTTGTTAAGCAGTACCGCAAGCTTCTGGCGATGGACGGTGTGGATCTTGATTTCGAGAAGGATGCGCTCCGCGAGCTGGCGAAGGACGCAATCGTCCGCAAGACCGGTGCGCGTGGCCTTCGCGCCGCGATGGAGCGCGTGATGACTGATGTCATGTACGAGGCTCCCGGCGGCAAGTCCGGCAAGAAGGTCAAGATAACTGCGGCAATGGTCAGGGAGAAGCTTAAGTGACTGTCACTCTGCTCAAATCGAAGTTGCATCGCATCAAGGTTACGGAAGCGAAGCTTGATTACACCGGCTCGCTTACCATCGATGAAGACCTGATGGATGCGGTTGGCATGTACAACTACGAGAAGCTTCTTGTGGCGAATGTCGACAACGGTGAGCGCTTCGAAACCTATGCCATGCGCGGTCCTCGCGGTTCGGGCGTGTGCTGCTTGAACGGAGCTGCGGCGCACAAAGGCAAGGTCGGCGATCTGCTCATCGTCATGACATGGGCGCAGGTTGCCGAAGAGGATGCAAAGGCATTCATTCCGAAGGTCGGCATCATCGGTGAAGGCAACCGTCTTGTCTGATTGTGTCCTTGATGTTGCGCATGAAGTTCAGAATGTGCTATAATTTGATGCGTTTTTGCCGAATGGATACGGCGAAGACGATTTTAACAACAGCAAACAGAGGTGTATTATCGCTACGTTCACTCGCGTAAACTACAAGATCCGCGTGCCGTCGGTGCGCGTTCTTGACGCAAACGGTCAGATGCTCGGCATTATGCCGACTAATCAGGCACAGCGCATGGCTGAAAGCCAGGGGCTCGATTTGGTGGAGATTACCCCAAACGCCCAACCGCCCGTGTGCAAGATCATGGACTACGGGAAATTCCGCTACGAGGAATCCATCAAGGCCAAGCAGCAGCGCAAGGCCCAGAAGACTACGCAGGTGAAGGAGATCAAGTTCCATCCCGGTACGGATATCGGAGACTTGAAGCACAAGCTGCGTCAGATTCGCGACTTCCTCGGTGAAGGGCACAAGGTGCGCCTGTCGCTCCAGTTCCGCGGCCGCGAGAACGCCCATCGCGATATCGGTGAGGACAAAATCGCTGAAGTTCTGAATATGCTTCAGGACGAATGTTTTGTCGAGCAGGCTCCTCGTACGGATGGCCGCGTCCACAGTTGCCTTATTGGGCCGCCTCGCGCCAAGAAGGGCGGCGGACAGTCTGCGGCAAAACCGGCCATCACCGTCGGCACCGCTCCTGCCGCCAAATCAGGCAATGAGCCGCCGCCGAATGGGATACACATTAAGATCGGTTAAGTCAATCGATAAAGACCGCTGTCAATGACAGCGGTCTTGCGCATTTCACATGAAAATTGGTTTCGGATACGATTCACACCGCTTTGCGGTCTGCGCTTCAGGCTCGTCAGATCTTGCGTTGTCGCAGAAGCTGGGCGGAGTACCCATTCCGGGATGCCCAAAGCTCAAAGGACATTCCGACGCCGATGTGCTCATTCATGCGGTGATTGATGCGCTTCTTGGCGCAACGGCGCTTGGGGACATTGGATCTCACTTTCCCGACACCGACCCTCGTTGGAAGGATGCGGATTCCGCGATGCTGCTCGGCGCTGTGATGGATGAGATCGTGCAGGCCGGATACTCCGTCGGAAATGTTGATGTGACATTGATATGCGAGAGACCGAAACTGCGTCCGCATGTGGATGCGATACGTTCGCGTCTTGCGGAACTTCTACGCGTCCCGGTCGGATCCGTCTCGGTCAAGGGGAAGACGAACGAGGGGATGGATGCAACGGGTGAAGGTGTCGGAATCGCGGTACATGCCGTTGCCTTGGTCGAATCGGCGAAAGGCTGACATTCCATGAACGTGACGATTCTGATTCCTTCATATGAACCTGAGATGAGGCTTGTCGGTTATGTGGACGATCTTGCCTCTCGCGGTTTTGAACGTATTGTGGTTGTGGATGATGGTTCAGGTGAATCGTACCGTGAGATATTCGACAGGCTTCGGGAAAGACCGTTCTGTACCGTGCTTCATCACGATGTCAACAAAGGGAAGGGCGCGGCGCTCAAGACGGGGTATGCATATATCCATGAACATCAGTCTGATGCGGTAGGTGTCGTGACGGCTGATGCCGACGGACAGCATTCGCCTGATGATTGCGTCCGTATGGCCGAGGCGCTCGTCAAGGATCGTGATAGTGTGATCATCGGAACCAGGGACTTCTCTCTCGGCAAGGTTCCGTTCCGCTCATGGATCGGAAACCGCTGGTCGTCATTTACGTTTGCGCTTGTTCTCGGACGGTGGCTTCCTGATACGCAGACAGGACTTCGGGCTTTTCCCATGAGCCTGCTCCCGTTGCAGATGTCCGTGCAGGGTGATCGGTACGAGTATGAGATGGGTGTGCTCATGACAATGGTGCGAAAGGGCATATCCTTGAAGACTCTGCCGATACGCACGATCTACGAAAACGGAAATTCATGTTCCCATTTCAATCCGCTCAAGGATACGATACGGATCAACCGGCTTGTACTCGCCGATTTCATCCGTTTTGCCGGAGTCTCCATCGCTTCGTTCTTGCTGGATCAGAGTCTTGCCTGGGGATTTGCCGTGGCGTTGAGAGCGTTGGGAGTGACGACGACCGGAGTCATCTGGGCAAGTGGATTTGCGGCGCGTCTTTTGAGCTCGGTTTTCAATTTCTCCTTGAACAGGTCTTTTGTGTTTCGGTCCGATTGCGGGATCGGAGCCTCGGCGTGGAGGTATTCGCTTCTGTGTGTGATTGTCATAGTGCTCAGCAATGCAGGGGTGACCGCTCTTTCATTCGTTGGGGTTCCGCGCGGCTTGGCCAAGTTCGTGTGCGATGTGCTGCTCTATTTCGCAGGATATCGCATACAGTCCAGATTCATCTTCAAGCACTCGCAGTGATTTATGATACAATATACAGCGTCAGACATTCTCTGTGTCCTGACTCTGATCTGCCCCGATCAAGTGTGGTTGCTTGACGGGGCTCTTTTTATGTAAGGAATCGTGTGGGGAATCGTGTGGGGACAGGCCCTTCGAAAGTGTGATATGTGCACTTGGGGTGATTTGCTTCACGGCGCTCGGGAAAGGTCGTTTTTGAGGGG
>JAGBFY010000246.1 GCA_017936245.1 Kiritimatiellia bacterium | reverse complement strand
TCCTTCATCGCCTCATGATGCCAAGGCATCCGTCGTACGCCCGTATACGCTTAGCAAGAAATCTCGCTATCTCGTTTACGTTGCAATTCTCTTTAACTTCCAACTTCCGTTTTTCAAAGATCAACCGTCGCGTCCCGTCCGAGCGTCGCCCTAAGTGGCGCAACGGGTGAATAAGATATCAAAACAGGGTTTGCGATGCAAGCGGTTTTTTGAAAAAATTTTCATGTTTTTTCAGGGCTGCGAAAACCCCTTGTTTTTCGGGGGTTTTTGAACGTAAAGTTAGAGTAGAGAAACACGATTTTCCGCCCAAACTGCGATCCAGCGCCCCAAACCACCTCAAAAACACCCGAAATCGCCCCTTCCAGCACACCCAAAAAACGCCATGAAGCCCCATTCAACCCCCAAATACTCCCTTGCGCCCGTGTGGTAATAGCCGTGTAGAAGCGCAGAAGTGCAGTGCAATGCCCCGAACGCGCCACGATTCGTCGCCCTACGGCAACTCTACCTCAACCATGAAGAACCGGAATGCCGAATTGCCGCCTTCAGGAACATCACTCCATCCATCCGACAACTCCGCCTTCCCCTTCACCTTGATTTTCGGCGCAAACGAATTGCCCACACCATCGGCCGAATGGCTGAACTCAAACTTCGGCTTGCCGCCCTCCATCCAAAAGCGCGTAATCTTGAAATCGTCATCTGCCTTCGTCGGATCAACGCCCAGCATGAAGCACTCCCAAACCTTGCGACCGTTTGCCGCCGTCCGCTGAAGCGCCGCCGCCTTGTCACCGCCCGCCGCAGTAACTATGCTGTCATACTTATCAATCCATGATACTGGTACAACAACATTCTTATCATCGCCTATATCAACTGTTATATCACCGGACAAGGTTGGTGCCCAATTTACACTGCTAATCCAAGCGCAATCCGCCCCTTCCGAATCGCTCTCATCCTTGACATAGACCCACCGTACCGTATGATTACCTTCTGAATCAAAGACAATTGAAGCGTTCTCCCATCCCATTTCTCCATCAAAGCACAAATCCTCCCTTTCCTTGCCGTCAACAAACACGACCAAATGATCCCATGTAGCAGAAACTGGATCGTCCTCACAGAACACCTTCCAATTGAAGGTCAACGTTCCCGAACCCTGTACCGACAGTTCCATCCATGACTCTTCCTCGTCTCCGATAGCCCCACTCCGCGCCGACACACCATCTGCCGCCGTCAAATCGCCAATCGGAACCCAATCTGCCGCCCCGCCCGTCGTGAACGTCAAATCCGCATCGCCTGCCGCTTCCGCAAGAGTCAGAACCCGTTTTGTGAGCGTAGCCGTTGCAAAGCCGTTTTCAACACCTTCCTTCACCGCCACCGCAACAATCTTAGAAGTGTCAGATATCGTAAACGCTCCTTTATACAGATATGCATCGGTGAACTTCGGCGTCTTGCCATCGGTACGATAGTATATCTTAGCCCCTTCCATCGCACACGAAATCGAAACCTCGCACGTATCCGCGAATATACTGCCGTCAGCAGGAGTTATTACCGGTGTCATCGCGGCAAGATCGATAGACTCGTCATAGTACGAAATTCCCCGAGCCGTCGCATCACCGACAGGCCATGCTTCCGGCAACTCCGTCGAGACGCCGCCCCTCCAACCTACAGAACCTTCCTTCACCGTAATCTTCAGCGAACGCGGAGTACCCAGCAGGATATTGTTCCCTACATCCGGCGCATCGCCAAGAAACACAATCTCCTCAAGTGCCGAACAATTCTGAAACGCATTGTCATAAATGACCGACACGCTCGCCGGAATCACAATCTTCTTTAAGCTCAAGCAATCCTTGAAACATTCGGCACCAATCCGCGTAACACCATCCGCAATGACGATATTAGTAACCGATTGATAACCGTCAGGAAATATCTCCCCCATTGTAGAGAGACAGACACATTGCGGAATTGCCACGTCAGCAATGGAGGTACATCCCGAGAACGCAGAAGCACCAATACTCGTCACACTATCCGGAATAACAACGTTCACAAGCGAGCTACAGCCATAAAAAGCTCTGACTCCAATACTTGTCACCGCACAACCCTTGATTATCGAAGGAATCTCAACGGTTGATTTCATATCCGCACTTTTGACAATCGATACCTTACCATCATCCACCCTATCATAAGTGAAACACCCGTCAGACGTACGCCATACAGCTTCCACGAGATAATTTAACTCGGTTGAAGCGACTCCTCCATCTTTGTCTGTAACAGTCAGGGTAACTCTATGCGCACCGCCGAAGTTGAACACGTTGGTAAATACGCCCTCGGAGACATTGTCGCCAGTGGACACCCACATCGCACCTTCACTCGTCGTCCAGACGACACTTAGACCATTGGTGAGGTCAGAATCAACATCGTCAATCTTCCATGCGAGCGGAATCTGCACATCTGTTGCGGCAATATTTGTCGCCCCTGTATCAACAGGCAAAATAATCATAGGAGCCTCGTTCGCGACATACATCTTTTCGGTCGCAGGCAAATAGACATTCTTGAACGGAATGCCGTCCTCGTTAGACTCTTCCGTCACAACCTTCGCTGTCACCGAAAATCCGCCCTTGAACGACACGGAAGCGGCGGTACCGTCGAGTTCTGTAATGTGAACCTGACGACGGGTCTCCCCTGCAGAAAACACGACACTGTTCGTTGATAGATTCAGTACACCATCCTCTCCAACCCGCGTACATTCAAGTGCAACCTCAATCGGCTTAGATGCAGGGGCGGAAAGCTCGACATCGAAATAGCTCTGGCCCTTGTCCGCATCGGTCTCGTTGAACGTGTTTGTATTCGGGAACTTGATGAGGACCGTCGGCTTTTCGGAGACGATCAGCTTGAACTCAAACGGGTCGAGCATGACGAACTCGCGATCCCTCATGTCCTTATCCCGAAGCTTCACGGTGCAGTGATACGTACCTGCAACCTCGAACTGATTCGTCAGCACAATCTCGGGAAGCAGTCCCGTCATGTTCATCGTGAAGGCATTTCCGTTGGGGTCAGAGAATGTCCACTTGGATGTAACGGAAGCTTCAAGGTCTGCTTTTGCGTCATTAGCCTCAAGGGTAAATATCTTGTTGAGTCCCACGTAGGCTTTGCCATAGAACTTACCGCCACTAACGGTGACAGGGGCACTGCCGCTCATGTTGACTGCGGCAACGGTAGGAGCAACATTGTTGATGTACACCTCGAGATCCTTGGATTCGTATGTTCCGATCGTCTCACCGGAATCCCAGGTCTTGGCGGTGCGCAGAACAATCGAATAAATGAGCGGGAGAGTCTCTTCCGTGCCGTCCAGAAGCTGAATCTTCGCGGTGCCAGTAGACACGGTAGCACCGCTCTCAATTGTTACTCCAGTCTCAAATGCCTTACACACGACAAGATTGGATGACGCGGCATCCTGCGGGACGAGGAACGCGTAGAGAGTTGAATATTCATAGGCATCGCTAAGCTTGAACCGAACAGATAGCTCCTCGTCGGTCTCATTGTACACCCAGCTGTCATACGGGGTCTCCACGACTGCAGAGACCTGCTTCGCGGGATTCACCTGAACCGAAATGGTGCGGTAGTCGGACCAAACTCCAGCCGCATTCTTCACGCGGAATCGCGTGGTGTATTCACCGGCATTGTAGCGAATGGAAACGGTTGCCTCGCCGTCGGAATTGGGCGTCACCATGAACGTCTGCGGATATCCGGATCCGGTCTTGAGCCACTCGACGGTGAAGGGGCTCTTCATGTTGTTGTAATCGTCGGAGATCTTGATGGCAAACGTAGAAATGACACCGCCCGCAAGACCGGAATACGAATAGTTCTCCGTCGGATAGAGGATCTGCGGAGTGGACTTCTTGATGTAGAGGATCGCCGTGACGTTCTCGTTGTTGAAATGGGAGGCGGCGGGTCCGGTCGCAGCGGGCGCGAACTTGATGCCCTTGCCAATACCGTCAGTATCATCGTCAGCGCCAAGGACATATACATAAAGATCCTTGCTGAGCGTACCTGTGGACATTTCAGCGGCTGTAAACGTAACACTCTTCGTTTTCTCAAGATATCCATTCACGGGAAGAGAAGACATTTCTATATACCTGCCGAGAGGATCGACGCCGCTGCCGGAAATCATCGACGGAGTGACATCGACAGTAACGTCGGACGTATGCGCCTCCGAAAGCGAAACAGTAAGTTTCGCGGCATAGTACGCATAGTTGGGTCCAGAAGTAACCGTCTTGCTTGCCTCACCGTCGAGTGTAACAGATATGTACGGCGACGGCGCAGCGCAATAGACGGAGGCAGTGGCAAACAAGTGCAAACAGAACAAAACCAACTTCTTCATTGCTAATACAACTCGCTTTCTTAGATTTTTAAAGCCAAAATCATCACCATTCCATTGACGGGATCGCAATATTCTCAATTGAGACTGACATACCGACAACAAAAAGTGTGACGCATCCTCAAGATTCATGTCTTCAGGAGGCACCGCTAAGAGCCCGACAAAAAACACAAACAGGAGAATGCGCCACGTGAATACACACGTGACGCGTTCCCGTACTTCGCTTTTTGTCTTGAAAAATTAGCGGTTTTTCCTGAAAGCTCAGCACGCGGAATCGCGTACACAGCCCTGCCGACAGCCTCGGCAGGTTCACTCCCCGCGCCCATGCGCTTAAGGGAGTCTTGCCCAACTCCGCATCACCCGATGCGTGTGAACCTTCCGACCGTCATCTGTACCACGACCGGTATGTCAAAGATCATATTTCAGAAAACCATCTTTCCTGAAAACGAGGCGAATAATAGCACTTACAGACATCAAACGCAACCGAAATGTTGGGGGCAACGAGATGCGGCGGTCGCGAGGCGATCTCCCTTCCCTATTTTTGCCAGTTGCAGTGCCGGAAGCCAAATATCAATCAATCTTCTATCTCATATGTTGTTTGCTTGACATCATAGTTTAGCCAGAATGTCCGGGATGTTGGACTTGTCGAGCGATGAGAATGCAAAGCACTTTTTGCCAAGGTGGTTAAGCGATGCGCCCACATGAATCAAGGTAGTTTTGTCGATAATGAGAAAACGGTCGTGGAATCGGTCAGAAACCTTGACTGTCAGCGAGTTGCCATATTGCACATTGAACTGATTGACATCGACATCATGAAGTAGCTTGTTGCGTGAGTTCTTGACTACTAAAACTTCCACTCCTGAGCGTTTTTGCGCAACAAGCGGCAATACGGAATCGGCAAAATACGGGTCGATGATGATTAGTTCCTTCTTTGCCATGCGCACAAACTTCTTCATCTGCTCAAAAGCATCATAAACCTGCCCATCGAAGAACACTTTCTGCGGTGGAAACTTCTTATCCTGCATAGCGTCAAGTATCAGCTTGAAGCGTTCTTCATTCTTGACTTGCGAAGCTTCAAGTTTCAGCTGACGCCGTTCCGTCGCCTCAATACGCGACAAAAGCGGCGCAATAGAAGCCAATGCACGACGCATAGCGACAAAGGTGTTCATTATACGGATACTCACCTGCACTGCAACATCGCTATTGAGGACACCTGAAAGCATTGCTATCCCCTGCTCTGTAAAAGCATAAGGCGTTTGAGGGGAGAATCGCAGTCTATCAGGGTTATCACAATTTGTGATAACCTCATCCAGTTCGTCTTTCGTCAATTGGAAACGGAAGTTCTCTGGAAACCTTTTTATGTTTCGCTTGACAGATTGATTGAAAATACGCGTTTCTACCTGATATAAATCAGCCAAATCAGGCGCAAGCATAACCTGAACACCGCGAATCGTGAAGATTCGCGAACGTATCAAATCAGAATTTGACAACTCCTGTATGCTCAGTTCGTTCATATGCTATATTCCTATCAAGCGTCATACGCTATCGCGTACGTTGCTGTGATCCTTGTCAGGATTCCGCATCCCATCCTTCCACCGTGGATTGTGCCACGGTTGGTCAAAGGTTTTGGCTTTTGGTTTTTAAGTGAAGATTTTAGGTGAAGGTGAAGAGCGGAATTTCCCTTTAGGGGAAATTTTGCCTAAAGCAAAATTCCTATGTTCACCTTTAACCTTCACCTCAAAACTTACTCTAACAACCATCAGCCCAGTGACGGATATCTTACGATATCCGCCGATGTCAAAGATCATGTCTCAGAAAATCATCTTTCCTGAAAACAGGGCGGATAATAGCACTTACAGGCATCAAACGCAACCGAAATGTTGGGGGCAACGGGATGCGGCGGTCGCGGGGCGATCTCCCTACCGTTTTAGTGTGAATTGTCCTGTATGGGGAAGCGAATTCTCCTGTACTTCCTAAGCACTTTCCCTGTATCCCTAAATGAATTGTCCTGTACGGGCGGCGCAGAGGGTCAGTACGCACTTTGCCGAGGGTCAGTATCAACTTTCAAAAGGGTCAGTACGTGCTTTTTGCAGGGTTCCTGCACGATTCAACAATGCGCTGATACACGCCAAGATGGGCGATGCAACGTGCACCGCCTACGCCAAAAGCTATTCCTACCTTGCAACTCATGTTCCCCTTATATGAAGTGAAGCTACGCGAGAATCGCCGTGCCTTCGGCAACGCGCTTCAAAACCAGTGCCGTACGGGCGGGGAGGTAGAGCTTTATCTGCTGAACGATCTCATCACCCTGCACGACATTCTCAGTCCAGAACTCCTGTCCGGCGGCAATCCGGCCGTTTCCCGAAAAACGCACCTCATCAGAATCAAAGAGCAGGCGGTACATTCCGCCCGGCGGGACAAGAACGCCATAATCCGAATACGACCTTTCCGGATCAAAGTTGAACGCAAACACATACCCGCTGCGATAGAACGCAAGCACATGATCCGAATCGTTCCTGACAAGCGGAACCGGATCTTCCGAAAAACAACGGCCATCCGAAAGACAACGCAGCATCTCCGCATCCCAATCGCCAAGAGCCTTGAAGCGAAGATCCGGATTGTCCCTCAACGACCACTGCCGCCGCGCATGGCTGTAGCTGAATCCATTCCCCTCCCGCGGGAAATCAATCCATTCGGGATGGCCAAACTCGTTTCCCATGAAATTCAGATACGCGCCACCGTTCAAAGCAAATGTCGCGAGGCGCGCCATCTTGTGGAGCGCAACACCCCTTTCGACGGCAAGGTTCTGCTGATCCTTGCGCATACCGAAATAGACCTCCTTATCCACAAGCTGGAAGAAGAACGTCTTGCCGCCTACAAGCGCCTGATCGTGAGACTCCACATATGACACGACCTTTTCGTCGCGGCGGTGATCCGTAAGAGCGTGGTAGAGCCCATGCATCGACCAATCTTCGTCCGCCACCTCATCTGCAAGCTTGAACCAGTAGTCCGGCTCACCCATTGCCATGCGATAATCGAACCCCATACCGCCATTCTTGAGCGGCGCGGCACATCCCGGCATTCCTGAGACATCCTCGGCCACCGTGATTGCCGCCGGATTGACCTCATGGATCACACGGTTCGCAAGCGCAATGTACGCCAACGCGTCCACATCGACATTTCCGTTGAAGTACATCGAACAGTCGGTGAACGCAACGCCAAGACCATGGTCGCGGTACATCATGGACGTGATGCCGTCAAAACGGAATCCATCGAAACGGTACTCATCCAGCCAGAAGCGGCAGTTGGAAAGGAGGAAATGCAGCACTTCCGTCTTGCCGTAGTCGAAGCAGCGCGAATCCCATGCGGAATGCCAGCCACGCGAACCCGAATGGAAATACTGGCTGTCCGTTCCGTCAAAAAGCGAAAGACCGTCGCGTTCATTCTTGACGGAGTGGGAATGGACAAGGTCCATTATCACGTGCAGTCCCATCCCATGCGCAGTGTCAATGAGCGATTTCAGGTCCTCGGGAGTTCCGAAACGCGATGATGCGGCGAAGAAGCTCGACACATGATAACCGAACGACCCGTAGTATGGATGCTCCATCACCGCCATCAGCTGGACAGTGTTGTAACCGGCGGCCTTGATGCGCGGCAGCATCTCATCTCGAAAATCTTTATACGAGGCGACCTTCTCCTCCTCGCTCGCCATACCGACGTGCGCCTCGTAGATGAGGGGCGTCTTTGGCGCTTTCGGCGCAGGATTCATCCAGCGGTATGGTTTCGGAGGCGCCCATACCTGCGCGGCAAAAAGAGATGTCTCCTTATCCTGCACTACCCTTCTGGCATATGCGGGGATGCGTTCACCGCATCCGCCGGACCATTCCATCTCCAGCCGATAGAACTGTCCATGTTTAATGGATCGAGCGGAAAAAGCACCTTCCCAATCTCCGGTCCCGGAATTGCGCTTCAACTTGAAACGATCGGACTTCTTCCACTTGGAGAAATCGCCGACGAGCCAAATGGACGTCGCATTCGGCGCCCATTCGCGGAACACCCAACCATCAGACGTTCTGTGAAGTCCGTAGTATTCGTGGGCGGACGCCCAATCAGAAAGACGCTGTCTTCCTGCAAGACGCTTGGCGAGTCGTTTCACATGGGCGGCACGCCCCTCTATCGCATCGCGATAGGGTGCGAGCCAAGGGTCGTCAACAACCAAACGGACTTTTTTCTCTTCCATGACCATTATTATACCAAACCACAAAAGTCCGACCTGTACATCACTTCACATACTCAATTATCTTGCCGGCATCGTACTTGCAATACTTATGCTCAACGCTTGCATCTGCGTCCCAAAAATGAAGCAGGATAATGAGTACAACCATTATCCTCAACCTCCTATTGCTTTCCATCGAAAGCAATAGCAATGATTATAGGGCGTATTTTTCGGCGGCGGCCTTCAGACGGGCAATCGTCCTGTCGCGTCCAAGAAGCTCAAGCATCTCGAAAAGCCCGGGGCCTTCCGTGCGGCCGGAGACTGCGACGCGGATCGGATGCACCCAAGGTCCCATTCCGTTGCCCTGAGAAAGCTCCTTCACCATCGCCTCGTCGGACGCGGCATCGAACTTCTCGAGCTTTGCAAAACGATCGGCCAGATCGAGAAGCAGTTCCTTCACACCTTCCTTTCTGAGACGCTTTTCGACCGCTTTTTCGTCGAACTGATACTCATCCGTGAAGAAATAGGCGCAGTTGCCAGGGATATCGCTCCAGAACTTCGTGCGGACCTGAAGCTGATCTACGAGCAGATCCCAGTTGAACGAATCTGCCGTGAACGCGGAAAGATCGTAACCGTCCGCTTCGATGCGCCGCCTCATCTCAGACATAAACTCATCGCGCGGGATGCGCTTGATGTATTCGGCGTTCATCCACTGGAGCTTCTTCATGTCGAACTTCGCCGCAGTCACATGCACAGCCTCAAGCGTGAAGAGCTTGATCATCTCGTCCTTCGTGAGAACCTCGCGGTCATCGCCCGGATTCCATCCAAGGAGAAGGAGATAGTTGAAGAGCGCTTCAGGCAGATATCCCTGTTCGCGGAACTCACCGACGAATGCGGCGCCATCGCGCTTGGAGTAGGGCTTGCCCTGCGCATTGACGATCATCGAGAGATGTCCGTACTTCGGCGGCGTTGCGCCTAGCGCCTTGAAAAGCTCAATGTGCTTGAAGGTGTTCTCCACATGGTCGTCGCCGCGGATGATGTGCGTGACGCGCTGATCGATGTCGTCCACAACGTTCGCCAGATGGAAAATGGGAGAACCGTCGCTGCGGACGATGGCGAAGTCCTGAATATCCTCGGCCTTCTTCGCCATATGCCCCTTCACGATGTCATCGAATTCGATTGTCCCTTCCTTCGGCATGCGGAACATCACGACTTCACCAGTCTTGCCGTCGCGGGAGGTGCGCTCGCACTTGTATGCCTTACCCTCGGCAAGAAGCTTTTCGACGCACTCAAGATGGCGTTTCACGTTCTTTGTCTGGTAGAACTCAGGCTCGTCATAATTGAGCCCAAGCCATTCCATGCACTCGAAAAGCGCCTTGATCGCCTCGGGCGTCGAACGCTCAAGGTCGGTATCCTCAACACGAAGGAGGAACTTGCCGCCAGTATGACGGGCGAACAGCCAGTTGTAGATGGCTGCGCGGATGTTGCCGATGTGAACCTTCCCCGTCGGAGACGGGGCAAAACGAACTCTTATCTCTTCCATGGCGTTAAATTATACCAAACCACCCATACCCACAACAACAACCAAATCACACAACCGAATCATGCCGATCCACTCCGGACTTCACCAGCTTAGCGCATGAATGAAACGAATGCGTACCCCATGGGCGGCAAGTCGAGGACAATGGATTTGCCGTCCGGCGCAAGCGATGCTCCGCCGCCCAATGCCGTCGCAAGATTACGGCATTGCAATGGCATATCGATCTTTGACCTCATCGCTTCGCGCGTTGCGTTCACAGCCAGCATCCAGATTCTGCCTTCATGACGGTAGAACCTTACCGGGAGATACTTCGGAAGCGCTTTACATCCTTCCGCGAACTCCTCCGTAACATCGTCAGAAAGAAGCACGTCCTCCATTTTCTTCACTTCGTGCGCAACATCGCACGTATCGCCCCACGCCTTTTCGAACTCATCCCCTTTTGTGTTCTTGCGGATTGTTGAATAGGAGTAGGAGATGATTCCGTTCGCACCGCAGGCGATTCCCTGCCATGTCATGTTCGCCATCTCCTGACGCGTCGGCATGCGAAGATTCTTTTTGTCGCACTTGGGCCAGACTTCCTTCGAGTAGCACCACTTCCAGTCGAACGTCTGGGGAATGAACCAAAGCGGACGCATCAGACGCATATTGTCCGCCGTTACACGCATCTGCCGCGTAATGCGCTCAAGCTCACTGCGAGGTCCTGCGTGATTGCCGATAGGATAGCAGTCGTGCGCCAAAACATCATAGCTCGGCAGAAAATCCCGCGCAGTTTCCGGATGGCAAAGACACGTGAGCGTGGCGCGTTCCGGATCGAGCGAATGCAGGTATTCATGCACCTGGGCCGTATTTGAAGCCATGCTTACGGGAGCCTCATCGTTCAAGTACCACATGATGAGGGCAGGGTGGTGGCCTAATGTCTTGTATCGATCCCGAAGTTGAGTCTTGGTATCCTCAAAGGTTTTCCACCCTCTTTTTGTCGCATACCGGTATCCGTAGATGTATCCGCGCACATCGGCCGCCACAAACACCCCCGCCTTCTGCCATGCATCAAGCTGTCGTTCGTCTATCCCGCCATACTGCACCGCAAAGTTGTACGGTCCACGCTTGTACTGCTTGATGTCGTCCGGCGACATGTATCCCGTATAGTGTCCAAGGGGGAAGAACCTCTTCCCGTCAAGGATCATGCGGCACTGCGAGTCAAAGGAGATGCGACGCTTCTCAGGATTGCCCTCAACCGTCCGTGCAAACTCAACCTCTTTATCCGCAATGACCTTGCCGCCATCCCGCGCGGCGAGCACGAATTTCAACTTCTGCTTCCCCATCGCAAGATCTGTCACAGGAACAGTGAAGACCGCAACATCATCGGAGAAGGATACCGGAGAGAGAGTCTGCTCAGCCCCTGACGCCATCCGAACAGAAAGAGCTGCCATATGCAGATTTGTGTCCGCATTGATGGACGCGAGGATTCGCAGAGTTCCATCCGCCGCCGAATCACGGTAAGCCGAGGTGCACAGAAATTCTATCGGCTTCACAGGGACGCACTCAAAGGTGAAATCGTCAAACCGCACCTTCCCTGTTGCTCCTGCCCTGAGCATACAAAGAACACCTCCGCGTGCGTCGGACTCCTTCATCATCCTTGTCGTCGCCTCGTACCGTACCCAGCCATCCTTAAGGATGCCATTGTCGTCCACAGGATGTGCGTATGTACCGGCCACCCATTTCCTGTTCACGTCAAACCACTCAAACCCGATCGACGGGCCGACACCCTTCTGAAGTTCATCAACCTTCACAAGAGCCGTGAGCCTATACGCACAACCAGGTTCCAGCTTTACATACTGCGCGGGATATTCACGCTTTTTGCAATCCATGTTCTCCCACACAAGCCCCTTCGTGCCGCCGTATCCGGCACCATCTTCCACCCGCCACATCGATCCGGGCTTGCGCCAGGAGTCAAACCCCTTTTCGAAATCGCCGTTCTTCAGCATATTGTCGCCGATAGCGGACAGAGCCTCGGCAGACAGAGCGAAAAACATCAAGCTTCGCATTCTACTTGAAAAATGAGACATGACACACCTCATGCAACTGCATTACAGACCGTATGCCGCAGCAGCGAGCTCCAGCGATTTCATGAGCTTAGGCTCGCTTCCCGGCAGAGTAGGCTCCCAGGCCGTCATCAGAAAACCCTTCAGCCGTTCCGGCGCAATGTTCTTACGGCAGAACTTTACCAGTCCGGAGATATTCTCGTCACACGCCCAGTTGGATCCGCAGGGGATCTGGTCGAATCCGGCCTTTTCCAGAAACAGGAACGACTCAAGATGGATGCGTCTCGCCGCAGGAATCTTCTCAAGGTTAAACCATTGACGATAGTACCAATTCGACTGCAGCACGCTCTTGGGCATCTTCGCAAGAAACTCGTCTTTGTGCCCCCAGATATAGTCGCTCCATATCCATGGCCGCACACCTTCCTTCTCGACCGTTTTCACGAAGAAAAGAAAATCATGCCACCACAGATCCCCTTTGCGGACAACTCCATACGCATATTTACTCTGATGCCCGAACGACTCTTCATCATAGCCCAAATGCAGAAACCGCGGACGGTCGAAGATTTCACACACGTCACGTATCACATCGGCGCACACCTTGTAGTAGTCGGGCGTAGACACCATGCGCCCGTACTCTTTCAGCCAGGTATCATGTGATGCGGAGAAATTGATCTTCGGGATAGGCTCAATGCCAAGACCGCGCAGACGCGCAATCTCCTTGCGCATCTTATCAACACTCCAGGTTCCCTTGACGGCAAGTTCCGGACGGCTGGGGTAGAAGCACCCCTCTCCAAGATCAATCACAACGGTGTTGAACTTGAGCTGCGCCATCCGATCCGTAACCCTCTGCCAGACATCCCCGTCACAGCGGAGATGATCGGCGGCCGTGACGATCCCTAGATCCTCCTTCTTCGTATTCCCCCATGAATCGACAGGCACGTCGCTCCACATATTGTAGCCGAGATTGAGAAACATCCCGCGCATCTCTTCAGTCTTGCCGTTCATTGCACCTTCCTTACTGTATTGTTAGAACCAGACCGGGCCTGCGGACGATCCAACCGTCGCAATCCTGCATTGCAGCGGCCCCATTCACCTTGATTTTCGAGACCGTCTCCAGATCCAGACACTTCCCAACGCCTATGCGGAAAGCATTCACGCCATGACTGGACACGATTGAAAGCGTAGCCCCTTCCTCGAATGACAGCGATGCGACCGACAATGATGCGTCCTTCCGGAACGTCAGCTCCAGATTGCCTCCAACCGCAACATCGTTCATCGTGCGGACACCAGTCACCTCAACCGACTGCCGATCTCCTGACGACGCCGCAAAGCGCACAATGCCCTCTCCAACATACGAATTGTCAAGCGACAGCGAATCGGCGCCGAGTGTCAGCACCGTATTCCCGTCAACCGTTATGTCACCCGCAATCTCAAGCCTGCCGGTGAGGGTCAGCTCTCCCTTGAAAACAGCCTTTATGTCCCTTACGCTATATCCTTCCGCCTGAGTCTTTCCTCCCTCATTCAGCCATGTTGTGCGGACGTTCGCCTTGCTCGCCACACCGTCGAAATCGTGCGGTTCTGCATTGTTCCAATTGTATTTCGCATACACCGCGCGAGCCATAATATCCCGGCCCTCCTGATAGAACTGCACCTTCACGCAGAGACGGGCCCCTGAAGCATTCATTGACTGAAATTGCACACTGGCTTCCGTTCCGTCATTTGTGAAGTAGTGGACCGACGTTTCATTCATCGTATCCCCGTGGGCCAGCATCTGACCGTAACCGATTCCGGCCAGATCCCTGACATTGCGGTTTTTCCAATAGACCACGGGCGCACCCGTCTTTGAATCCTCGCCACTGCGCGGAAGGCATTCGACGCGCGGATAGCAACTGTCAGAGACGAAACTCGCCCCGATGGAAAGCGGCGACGGTCCTTCACCTCCGGTTGCCGTTATGTCTTTAAGACCGTATCCGCTGGCGTTTACGGCATCGTATATCGGTCCACTGGCTGAGATCGACGCATCCTCAAAGTCATGTCCCGGCTCTACCGCATCCCACTTGAACTTAACCCATAGGATCTTGCCATACACATCGGAACCTTCCTGGTCAAACAGAATCTTGAAACAGAACACCACCCACTTGTTCCCCGAAACATGCTTGGCCTGAAACTGCACGGTCGTCCCGTCTTTTCCGCGCAACATATGATATGGTTTTGCATCCAACATTTTACCGCTGTATATGATGACAGCGCCATCAAACTCCATATCGCATAATCTTCTGTTCTTCCAAAGACACACGCGGCCACCCTGATTGGCATTGTCCGGATTTCTCGGGAGCCATCCGGTATGGGCTACAGCCACCGGAAATCCGGTATTGCAAAGATCATTGCCTATCACGGCGCCGCTGCCGGCAAGGATATTGGCGGAAGGATAGAGCTTAAGCCGAGAACCGGCAATCGTGCATCCGGAATCAGCGGCAAATGCAATGCCGTTCACCTGCTTTTCGCCATCGACGTCCACATTTCCGGCATCAGCTGTGAAGTTCGCGCATGCGCCGTCCGTCCATGCGGACGCAATGGCGCTTTCATTGGAATTCGTCCAGTTCAAGGACGAAGCATCCCACTTCTCGCCGTCTGCTCCGTTCCACACCTTGAATGTCTCAATCTCACCATACAGGACCAACTCCTGAAACCCAACCACAAAATGATCCTCCACTTCCTGGGAGGCTGAATAGTCGGGATACATCTTTATGCGATAGCGCGAATAGCAACCTCTCATGCCGACGGGAATTTCGTAGTCGCGATACGGCGTCTCATCCGTCCATATCTGTTTTTCCGGAGTGCTGTAGAGCGTACGCCACGAACTGCCGTCAATCGAAGCCTGAAGGTCAAAGGTATGAGTCGTACGCTCTTTATATAGAGAGTCGCCGGTGTTCAGCCGATAAAGCCGAAACGAAGTAACGCTCAACCCCTTGTCAGGCGTATCGACGAGATTCACATTCAACTCAATGGCAGGCTCCATCTTATTGTTGGAATAACCGTGATACATCAAGGCTCTGCCGGGATTGGTCGTAAGATCACCATCGAACGCACCCTTGCCCATGCCTTCATATTCGTCGCCGCCGGATGTTGTTATGGTGTAGTTCCCCACCCCCTTGTCCCGCAAATACGCAGTGAGATCCATTACCGCAAACGCGGAATGCGAAACGATCAATCCGACAGACGCAACCAAACCAACACTTCTCATGGCCATTCCTTTTTATTCCTTTTTAAATGACAGAACTCCAATTCAGAGAACGTGGAAGATTGTATCAAACCTCTCTGATTTTTCAAGCGGAAACGCACTTTCCCGCCAGATGCGACGAAACGCTCTTTCCGTCACCTCTTGCTTTGAACCGGCGGTTTCAGGCAATCACGCATGGATGCGCAATCTGGCGAACCGCCGGCCATATAGCCGCCTGAACGTCCATCCGCTCCGCCAACCCAGAAGGAATAAAGCTTTGCGCCGCCTGTGGATACAAACCTGAGCGCAAACGGCCTGTTGGGCGCAATCGCGCCAACCTCAAATCTTGCCGAATCAACCCCCGATATCCTCCGCTCCCTGAAGTTCTTTCCGTCGTGCCCTTCGACGCGGACGCGCAGTTCCCCATGCCGAACATCCGCATTGACCCAGAGCCTGTCGCCTCTCGTGAATACAAGCTGTCTGGTGAGCAGCTCGCCATCCTGCACCGAACAGAACCCGTCACGACGGAGAGTCGCATATCCGGTAGCACACGTCTTGTCGCGGATTCCGGAGTAGCCGGAATGGTAGAATCTCAGCTCGTCCCCGACAACAGTACATACGCCAGGATTCGGCACCAACCTACGGCCATTCCAGTCACCGTTGCGCCCCGTCCGGGAAATGAACGACGATCCTGAGGATGGTTTCGGAAATGTCCAATGCCAACGGTTCCGGGTGAACGCGAACCACAGATCAGAGCCACTGTCCTGCTGCTTTCCGTCTTCCGCAATTTCCGCAAGACCGATCATTACGCCCTCATAGGCGACACATCCGAAATTGCGCAGATCCCTGACCGTCTTTCCCCGCAAGGGCCTGTCCCCTCGCACCCAAGGCGTAGGCGCAGGCTTGAATCGTCCTCCCTTGAACGGGAAACGAACCTTTGCTCCGCCAAAGAAGCTGTCCGCCTCATGATAGTCAAGCATGGCGTCCCCCCCATTGGCGCGCGAATCACGAAACGAAAATCCCCACAGGCGGGTGAACGGATTGTAGAACACCGTGCCGAGATCTCCGGCGGCGGCGGTTCGAATCGGCGCACACCACTCCGAACCATCCGCCGAAGCCGACACGCACCCTCTGCCGTCTTTCCAATATGCGTACGCCTTGAACGGCTTGCCGTCCAACGCATCGCAGTCCATCGTGACGCGCACCCGGTCTGCGCCTCCAAAAGGCTCCGGCGGCCAGGCGGCGGAAGGCGTCCAGCCGTCTCCGTCCTTTGACGTCATGCACACGCCACCATTGCCGGACCACCCCTTGTAGCATCCGGCCTTGCCGTCATACCATACGCCGCCCTCAAGAGAAACGCCTGCCACAGGTCTTGAGACGGATGCCGGACGGTGCCAGATCCGCTTCATTGTATTCATGGCTGCAAGCTCATTGTCCAACATGAGCTGCCGATTTC
>JAGBFY010000245.1 GCA_017936245.1 Kiritimatiellia bacterium | reverse complement strand
CGCTATCGCCCGCATTACAGCTCTGGCGTTCTCGGGATTAGCCATAATCCAAAAATCAATATCAAATGTGGTCCTCGGCCAACCATGAAGAGCAACTGCATACCCGCCCACGAGCATAAAATCCACACCTTCCTTCAAGAGACATTCAACCATATCCCTGTAATCTGGATTTAATAGATTATTGCCCGTAGTCATACTCAAATCACCGCCTTCCGTGCACACGAACCGAAGGCCCAAAGCTTTTCGGCTTTGTGCCTCCCTGCGATAGCGTAAATCTCATCTCGCTTCGCACGTATTTCGTCAAGCTTGCACATCAGAAATCATCTTTCCTGAAAACGAGGCAAATAATAGCACTTACAGACATCAAAAGCAAGCAAGAAGTTGGCAGATGAGCGCTTCGCTCTGGCAATAAGAAAAGTAGGACAAGTGCGACGCGTAGGACGTGCAGGACTTTTTCATACTTGAAATTAACATATTGAGTTTCTCGATTATAAATTAAATTTTAAAAGCTTCGCTACCCGCAGAAGCGAAAGAAAGATATGAAGGCAGACGGTGGGCTATAATACCGCCAGAAAACCTTGATTATAAACTGGATGGAGATTGCACTTCTATCGACCTACCAAAAACGATCGTGAATCGTGTAAATACAAGCGCAAAGTACTCTGATTATTTCTTCTTGAAAATCAAATGTCCTACACGTCCTGCGCGTCCCACTCGTCCAACCCTGAAATTATCATGTGCAAAGCCCCCTCCTTCCACGTACTTTTGTACCACCGTCGGTCAAAGGCTTTGGCTTTTGATTTTAAGGTGAAGATTTTAGGTGAAGGTGAAGAGCGGAATTTCCCTTTAGGGGAAATTTTGCCTAAGGCAAAATTCCTATGTTCACCTTTAACCTTCAGTCCTGATGCTTCTTTGGGCTCAAGTCGGATAGCTTCATCGAAATGACGCGGGATACGCCCTTCTCCTGCTGGCTTACGCCATAGACGATATCGGAACCGGCGATAGTATGCTGGTTATGCGTGATGATGAGGAACTGAGAACGGTCGAGGAACTCCTTGAGAGCATCAACGAAACGTCCGATGTTCGCATCGTCAAGAGCGGCATCAAGCTCGTCCAGCATCGTGAACGGAGCCGGTTTGATACGGAAAATTGCGAACAGAAGCGCGACGGCCGTCATCGTACGCTCGCCACCAGAGAGGAGCGTCACGCTCTGCGGACGCTTGCCTGGAGGACGCGCAATGATATCGATACCGCATTCAAGCGGATCCTGTTCGTTCTCAAGAAGAACAAGACGCGCCTCTCCGCCGTTGAAGAGCTTCGTGAACATCTTCTGGAAGTTCTCGTTAGCCTTCTCGAATGTGGCTTTGAACATCTCACCAGACTTGCCATTCAGATCGGTGATAAGCTCCATGATCTGCGCCTTGGCGGCAAGAAGGTCGGCTTCCTGCTCCTTCTCTCTTGTGTAGCGCTCTTCAAGTTCACGGAACTCGTCAATCGCGACCATGTTCACCGGACCCAACGCCGCAATCTTGGCGTTGATGTCGTTCACCTTCGCCTCAAGCACTTCAGCCGGCGGCGGTTCCCCCTTGAACTCGGGATCGGGTTCACGCATCACCTGCTGTGCATCAAGACCGTACTCCTGACTAAGATGGTCATAGAGGTTCTGACGGAGCATCGTCGATTCGGCAGAAGCGACCTCAAGTTTAGCCTTGGTGTCGCGGGCGCCATCCAAAGCGTTACGCCTCGCGGTGATCTCCGCATCAGCCTGATACAGCTGCGCATTCAGCGATTCGCGGTTTGCGCGTTCATCCTCAGTCCGCGCACGGACGTCTGCGAACTTCTCCTGCAACGGCTGCAGCGACTCCTGAAGCTCCATCGTTTCGTCTGTAAGGCGGGCGATGGACTCCTGATATCCGCGGATGCCGTTCTCACGCCCTTCGACCGTCTTGAAAAGCTCGGCCTTGCGCTTCTCGACATCCTCCTTCTGGCGGCTTGTGAATTCGAGCTCGCTCTCCATCTGACCGGCGGCTACGCGCTTCTCGGTGAGTATGCGGCTCTTCTCGGCGTTGGACGTCTCAAGCTCCATGAGCTCATCCTGCTTCTGAGCCGTCTCATCAAGAAGCGCGTCGCGCTTCGCTACAGTCGATTCAAGCTCGACAGCCAACGACTCGCGCTTCGCGTCCCCATCAGCGTTCGCCTCCAACACAGACTCCAGTTCAACTCCTACCCGCTCAAGACGAGACTTCAGCTGGTTCGCATCGCGTTCAAGAGACGTAAATTCGCCCTGAGCCTGAGCGGCAGCGCGACGCGCCTCCGAAAGTCTCTCCTGAAGATTCCTCAACTCTTCGGCCAGACGTACCGATTTTTCGGACGCAGTGGAAAGCGTTTCCTCGCCTTCGACAATCCTGCGCTGAAGAGTCTCCAACGCTGACTGCGCCTCCGTAACAAGCATCTTGCGTGAAAGCGGTGACGACACGGCTGCCCCAGGCTGCCAAACCTCATACGTGCCATCAGCCCTGCGGATCACTCCATCAACCGTAACAAGCGCAACCCCATCTTCAATGGCGGCAGACTGCATAGCCTCAAGACTTCCGGCCACATACACGTTTCCAATGAGAGCCTCAGCCGCAGACCTGAAGGAATCTTCGACCTGCACGACATCGACAAGACGTTTGAAATCAGAGGACAAGGAAGATTTGACCTTAGGAGCACCCCTATCGCCCTCAAGACAGATTATGCGAGCACTTCCGGCTTCACCCTTCACAAGCGCATCCACCGCCGCCGCAGCGGCATCCACATCCTTTACGACAACAGCATCAAGCCAACTGCGCAATGATGCCTCAAGTGCCGTGCGGTATTCGGCAGGCGCGTCAAAACGGTCTGCGAGCGAACCAAGCACCGTTCCTTCAGGCAGGTTGAGCTTCCCCTCAAGCATCGCCTGCGCACCGGCAGAGAACGCCGCCGCCGCATCCTGTGCATCGTTAAGATAGTTGAGCTCAGCCTCTTTCGCCGCCGCCTCGGCCTGCATCTTTCCGAAATTGGCGCGAAGTTCCTCGACTTCGTTCCTGAACGCCTCAGCCTCCGCCGACTTGGCGGAGACAGCCTCCGCAAGCTCGCCTTCTGAACTCTGCGCCGCTTCGAGACGCGCAGACACGTCCGTAAGGTTTGCATCCGCTGCAGCTACAGCCTCCTTGAGTTGCGCAGACTCTGATGCAAGGCGCTCCTTCTTCAGGATGGACTCTCTCGCCTCGTATTCAAGACGGGCGATCGTATCGCGGATCTCCGCCGCCTGACGGTCGCAGATCGCGGATTCGGAACGTGCGTTCTGGAGCGCAATACGCAATGCGTCGATACGCTGCTGCGACTCGTCAAACGCCGCCTGCGCAGCATCAAGCTCGGCAAGCGCGCTCTCAACACCGGACTCAAGAAGTGCGGCCTTCTGTTCAAGGGAATCAAGCTGCATCCCCGCCTCTTCGAGAAGGCGCCTCGCATCCTCGATCTCGCGTCCGTCACGATCCGAGAATGACTTGTATTCGGAGATTCGCTGCGTGTTGACCGCTATCATCTCCTGCGCACGACGATACCCAGCCTCTGCGGCTGCGGCCTCTGATGCAAGAGCGCCGAGGCGCTCTTCTGCTGCATGTATCTCCTGATGAAGACGGCGCCCAGCCTCTTCCGCGGCGGCGACGGCATTGGTGGATTCCTCGATAAGATTGTCGGTTTCAACACGCTTTGCGGCGTTGAGTTCGAGCGCAAGATCGAAAGTGCGGATCTTGTTGCGTGAAACGTAAATATCGAGACCGCGAACTTCGTCGCGCAGTTCCTTGTACCTTTGCGCCTTTCCGACCTGACGCTGGAGAGATCCGATCTGACGCTTCATTTCGCGCAGAACATCCGCCTCGCGCAGAAGGTTCTGCTCCGTCTGCTCAATCTTGCGGATGGCCTCCTTGCGGTCAGCCTTGAACTTCGTGATACCGGCAGCCTCCTCGAACACGGCACGGCGATCTTCCGGCTTGGATGAAAGAATCTGGTCAATTTGACCCTGCGCCATCACGGAATAGGACGTTGTTCCGATACCTGTTCCCATGAAGAGACGCTTTACGTCCTTAAGTCCGCAGCGAACCTTGTTTATGAAGTATTCGCCGCTTCCGTCACGATAGACACGGCGCGTGATCGTCACTTCCGCATATTCGGTGCCAAGTTCCTTTTCACAGTCCGCAAACGTGATTGAAACCTCGCAGAGGCCGAGCGGCTTTCGCGTATCGGTGCCGTTGAACACAACGTCGGCAAGCTTCGTGCATCGCAGAGCAGTAGGACGCTGTTCACCAAGCACCCAACGTATTGCGTCCGACACGTTGGACTTGCCGCAGCCGTTAGGTCCGACGATAGCAATCATGCCAGGCTCGAACGTGAGCCTGGTCTTGTCCGCAAAACTCTTGAAGCCTAAGATGTCAAGTTGCTTGAGATACACTTTACGCCACTCTCCAGTGAATATCTTTATTTGCCCGCATATTCTACCAAAACATCGCTAGCCGGGAAAGCACTATTTGACATGGAGATTTCCACATTCCCACTCCCACATGATTTGACGGCGCAACTTCATCGGGAAATGTTAACGGAACAGAATGACTGTGCCGGGCGCATCTACCTTGAGATATCCGTTGGAGCACCTGCACGACCAGCTCTTGTTCTTTCCGTTGACCAATACGGTGTACCCGGAAATGTTTTCCGCACCGGAGACATTGACGAGCGAAAGAGGAATCAGAAGCGAACTTCCCGTGTCCTCGGGAACGTTGACCACCTCAAGCGTACCGTTCTTGGCAAGCGCAAAACCCTCGATCGTTCCGCCGCCAAGCGCATAGTCAACCTTGATTTTTGCCGTGGGAAGTGCGGCATTGACCTTTACAGTAGCCCCCGCAGCCGCCGACACACTCGCCACCGATGAAGGACGCAGAAGATCACGGGATGTCTCAGGGGCGATTGGCCCCAATCCTTCCAAGGAATTGTGCGCAGAAGAGCGATTCGTTCCAATCCATCTATATTCTGCCCCAGTGGCGGGATGGGCGTTTGATATGACGGTATCGAGGTTCTCCCAATTGATGCCATCCATACTCCCCTCAAGCGACCACGAACGGACATCGCGGGCGAATGTCTGCTCATATGTGGCACTCCCTGAGAAGGAACGCTGGCGGATATCGTAACGCACGAGCGCATTGGTCGTCTCAT
>JAGBFY010000244.1 GCA_017936245.1 Kiritimatiellia bacterium | reverse complement strand
GATACCCTTGCAGCCTATCGTGAACTTGCAGAACGTACAGATATTCCGCTTCATGTCGGACTCACTGAGGCCGGAACCTTCATGCGTGGAACGGTCCATTCCTCTGTCGCCATGGGTATACTTCTTTCCGAGGGCATAGGCGACACCATTCGCGTGTCGCTAACCGATACGCCTGAGCGCGAGGTTGCGGTCGGTCTTGAGATCCTCCGTGCGCTGGGTCTGCGTCCGCCGGGGCCGTCGGTGACAAGCTGCCCCACCTGCGGGCGCACGAAATGCGATGTGAAGGGAGTTGCGGAGGCGGTGGAGGCCGGCCTTGCCCGACTGTCGTCGGAGGTGGCACGGCGTGAGCTGATGTTTCCGCGTGTTGCGGTGATGGGGTGCGTGGTGAACGGTCCGGGTGAGGCAAAGGGCGCGGACATCGCGCTTTGCGGCGGGGACGGAGTGTTCCTTCTGTATGAGAACGGTGAATTGCTTGGCAAGATTCAAGAGCAGGAGGCGGTTGGAGCTGTGCTTTCTTCCGTCTGCCGGAAGCTTGGCATTGCCGGTGTGGTATAATGCGGCTTCAAAAAATCAAGGTGTTGCATATTGATGTTTGACGGTTTTCTTCTGACAGCCCAACAGGTGGGCGTTCTTTTCACTCTTATGGCGGTCGGTTACGTGTGCCGCCGCAAAGGGCTTTTCTCCGATGCGTTTGTGAAAGGGGCTGTGAATCTGCTTCTGCTGATCGTCACGCCTTGTCTGATAATACATGTGTTCCAGCGTCCGTTCACGAAGGAACTGCTTGCAAATCTCGGCATGGCGCTCGCCACCGCGTTTTTTGCTCATGGAGTCGGGCTTCTTTTCGCCGAAACCTGTTTCCGGCGCGTGGATGATATGCGTAAGGGCATATTGAAGTTCGGGACGGTTTTCTCGAACGGCGGGTTCATGGCGATACCTCTTGAGTATGCGCTTCTGGGAGCTGAAGGGGCGTTCTACGGAGCGGTGTACGTGGTCGTGTTCAATCTGCTGTGCTGGACGTACGGACTTAAGGTCATGTGCGGACATCTCAAGGATCTGGACAAGCGCATACTGTTCGTCAATCCCGGTACAATCGGCATCACTGTGGGACTTCCTCTTTTTCTTACGTCCACCACGTTGCCGCAGGTGATCGGTGAGCCGATCCGCTACCTTTCGGAACTGAATACGCCCCTTGCAATGATCATTATAGGTTACTACCTTGCGGATGCCCGTTTTGCCGCCTATTTCCGCTGCACACCAGCTCTTGTGGCGTCCGTTTTGAGACTTTTGGTGATTCCATCCATAGTCCTTGCCTCTATGACAATGATTCGCAGGTTCGGGTTGGATCCGGTCATGGCGGTTGCGCTTACGGCTTCAGCTTCGGCTCCGGTGGCCGCAATGGATTCGATGTTCGCCGCGAAGTACGGCAAGGATGTGGATCTTTCAGTGGGGTTGGTCTCGGTCACTACGCTGATATCCATAATCACAATGCCATTGATCGTTGGTGTCGCAATGGGCATCTTCTGATATAATACACGCCATAATGAAAACGATTGTTACTACGGCGACCGCTTTTTCAGCGGTCGTTTTCTTTGCGGCATCTACGGTTTCGGCCATGGATACGAATTCCGTCTCCTTCAACGCAGGGGCTGATCTGCGCGTGCGTCAGGAGATAATGGGCAATGTTCCCGGTACTCCAGGCGGCGGAATGCAGTCTCCCGTCGTGCGCAATAAATCCAAGAACCAGATGCGCTTTCGCATGAGAGCATGGGGCGATCTGAAGCTCGGCGATCATTTCCGGATCTACTCACGTGTCACTGACGAACCTCGCTGGAACATCACCCCGCAGCATTCCCGCGCTTACGAGTTCCCTGATGAACTGGTTCTCGACAACCTTTATTTCGAAGGAGTCGGCCTTTTTGACGACCGTATTGATTTTCGCTTCGGCAGACAGGATGTATGGGAGCCGGGGATGGGATCTCTCTTCGGGCTGCCGCATGTGTTTGCGGATGGAACGCCGGGGGACGGCAGCCGTACGCTGTACACCGATATGATGCGGATGACGTGGCACGTTACCGAAGAGTCGAAGTTCGACGCATTTGCGCTCTACAATTCCGACCGCAACAAGCTTCGCTGGGGTACAGGAGGATCCCGCAACCGTTCTTTGAACGGACTCGGAGGGAACGACCCTGACATGGACGAATTCGGAGCGGGACTCGTGTGGAGTTCCAATATCGGTGGTCCGGAAGCCATTCCTTATCAGCTTTTCACCATCTTCAAGAAGAACTATTCCTATGATGTGCGGGATGTCAAGCATCCCGGCAAGGAGTTGACCGTCTTTGGCGGCAGAGCGACTCCGCACATTACGGATGAGCTTTCCCTTGAACTTGAGGGCATGACGCAGGTCGGTGAGACGACCGACGGTGATTTCTGCAATGGCTGGAGCGGTTTTGCAGGGATTGATTGGCGCACGGAACTTTTCGATGCCGTCAAACCTTACGCGAAGTTTTCCGTGCTGTACATGAGCGGTGACAAGGATGCCGCAACACAGGACGGCGGACACAGCGCATGGGATCCGCTTTGGTCGCGTGGCGTCGAGCATTCCGAGATGTTCCTTTACGGAACGCTCTACGGGGTGGGTTGGTGGAGCAACCTCATCCATCCAAGGCTTACGGTTGGATCGGATTTCGGCAAGTGTCATCGGATCAACTTCTCGTCCGGTCCCATGTTTGCCGCTGAGAATGATGGACTCGGTCATGCCGACGGACGCCGCAGTGGAGACTTCAAGGGCTGGATCACTCAGGCCCGGTATGATTTCCCTCTGCTTCTTGCGCCTGAAAATGCGTCCGGCATTCGCCGCTTTGAGATATTTGGACACCTCCTTGCGGAGTTCTTCAACCCTGGCGACTATTATGACACCCAGCGTCCGGCATGGTTCGTGCGCTGGCAGATTGACGTGAAATTCTGAAAATACGGTTTTGCAATCTAGATTTAATCGTCGCTTGACTTACTTGTCCTACTTGTCATATAATACGCTGCGTTATGAGGAAAAAGGATTTCAAGAAACCGGGATTCTCTCTTGACCGTTCGCGTCGCGGCGATCTGGCATGTCAGGTCGCCGCCGGGTTGCGTACGGCCATCAAGACAGGGTTCTATCAGACCGGTGAAATCCTGCCTCCCGTACGCGATCTTGCCGAGATTCTTGAAGTCAGTAAAGGCATTGCGGAACAGGCGGTCGTCATGCTTCGCGAGGAAGG
>JAGBFY010000243.1 GCA_017936245.1 Kiritimatiellia bacterium | reverse complement strand
GTACAACTCGAACTACAGCCATGAAGGCACGTTGTGGGGCGGACGCTTCAAGAGCGTTCTTGTGGAGGATGGAAGGTATCTGCGCAATCTCGTCGCTTATATCCACGGCAACCCGATAAGGGCAGGATTGGTCGCCCGCGCAGCTGACTACGAATGGAGCGCCCCTGGCGCAGCCGCCAAAGGCGATGCCCGGGCCAGGAAGGGTCTGTCCCTGCTTGGAGCGGTGGAGGGGGATGGTGGGTTTGCCGTGAGGGATGGGCGGTTTGTGAATGGGGTGATAATCGGGAGCAGGGGATTTGTGGGTGAGATGGCAAGCAGGCATTCGCTCTGTTTCGGATCAGTTGCGGTGAAGGTGAGGCAATATGTGCTTGGAATGGTGAAAACATACGCAACGCATGGCCAGCGCTCTGCTCCGGCCGAAGCCGCTTGAGCAGGATTGGGAATGCAAGAAATTGGGGAAAGAAAATCAATAGGAGTTTTCTGCAGATAGGAGGTCCCTTGATTTTCCTTGTTCAGGAAATTGCGACGGCTAGATCGTATCGCTGTGACGGGTTGCGGCGATACGGAAAAGTTTCTCTGTTCATGTCGCACGGGATAACGGGCGTTGTGTGGCGCGCCAATCTGATGGGGACATGGCAAGCCGTTCCGCAAAGCAGTGCGAAAATCGTTGAGGAGAGGCGAAACCGACCTTTTGCGCGACGCGGCCAATCGGTTCATCGCTTGCAAGAAGCAGTTGCTTTGCCTTTTCGAGTCGCGTTTCAATAAGGGTGTCCCTGGCCGATTTTCCGTGAATTGTGCGGAAACGAAGACGAAGCAAGGCGGGCGAAACGCCAAGATGATCGGCGACGTCGTTGACTGTAATGCCGTTCTGGAAATTTTCACGCATGAATCTCAGTCCGTAGTCGATGAGATGTCCGGCGGGCGGAATCGTTCGTGTCGAATCCCGTTCGATTATTTTCTCAGGCTTGATGTAGATGGTCTTGCCGGGTTTGCCTGTGCGCATCATCCGGTCGAGTTCGACCGCTGCACGGCGTCCCATTTCGGCATTGTTGGTCTGGACGCTGGAAATCTGCGGCCGTATGGCCTTGCAGAAGAGCTCGTCGTTGTCTACGCCGAGGATGGCCAATTGGTCGGGTATCTTGATTTTGATGCGAAGGCAGGTCTCCGCCGCATTGATGGCCGTGCTGTCGCAATCGGTCATCAGTGCGGCCGGCTTCGGAAGCCTGCGGATCCAATCGTCAAAATCGTCTTGTTCGATTTTGTGCGCATGAGGCGTGATTCCCCATTTAGCCAGACCAAGGCTGAAACCGCGGTGGCGAAACACTGCCCAGTAGCTTCTTGCGGCGGTTCGCACGAAGGCAAACGAACGGAAACGCCCTTTTGAATGAAGATAGCTCGCGCCAATCCTGCCAATGGCGATATTGTCGTCCTTCACCAGGGTGATGGGCGCGTCGGCATGAGGTGCCCAGTCTGAAGGATGATTGTTCAAAACCAGCGGAATGCCGCTGCGCACGAGGTCGTCGAATCCCGGCGGACGCTTAGTGACACCTGTAATGATGCCGTCGATTTTGGCTGCGTTTGCGCCTGACAGAAGGGAGGGTATGTCAATCACCTGATGGGCTACCGACATGAGCTGCACGTTCCAATTCTTTTTTGAGTTGGCATAGTTGAGTATGCCGACAATGCATTCGCGCATAGCGCAGGAGTTTGAAGACAAGGCTACAATGATTTTCTTCATGCCGGAAAAGTGTATCATATTTTATCGTTTTCGACAAATTAAGTCTTGTCTAAAACGACAAGCATCGTTCTTGTTCAAAGAAACGGGAAAGTGTATAATGCCGCTGTTTTTTCAAAATCCACTCAAACCAAAGCCATGCAAGAGAAGTGAAATGAAGAATTCGATTTTCAGGCTGATGGCGGCCATCGCTGTCGTCCAGACGGTGACTTTTGCCGCCGAAGACAAGACCGTCGCCTATGGGATAGCAATGAAAAGCAAATATAGGAAATTGGGTAAATGAAAAGAATGTTCGGATGTTTTTTGCGGAACGGTTTGATTGCGGCACTGCTGTTGGCGGTGTCGACAACGGCAATGGCCGTGGATGTGCGCGAGAAATACGTGTTCAAGGGTCCGTTCAACATGAAAACCGCCACAGGCGTGGAGTTTTCGTTCGACTGCGATGATGCGGCCAGCGTTTGCAGGCGGTACGTGTATTTCAAGTCTGGAGAGGGGTATTACAAAGTACCGTTCAACGTTTCCGGTAACGGCAGGACCGTGGTGTCCGTCGACAGGATCGACTGCCTCGGTGCCGAAGGCAAGGTTGCGGGATGGGAGAATATCGAGGAGATTCTTGTTTCCTTCTGGCGCGAAGACGTCACGCCGGTTAAATGGAAAGCTTCGGGATTGGAAATATGCAGAAAGCCGTACAATGCTGTGGTCGTCATGGCAGATGCCGCCACACATGTTTTCCCGCGGAAACTCGAAGCCTGCGGCATGATTCCGCTTTTCCTGGATGTAAAGGAACTTGACGCCGGTATGCTCGATGGTGTGGCGCTTGTGGTACCCATCGGAAACATGAGGAAGTTCCCGAAGAAGGCGATGGAGATCATCAACCGTTTCAAGTCGTGCGGCGGAGTGCTGCTTTCCTCCAAAGAGCGCCTTGCCGCCACAACCCACCGCCAGCTGCTTCAGCTTTTGGCAAAGCGGCTGCCCGAACTGGGTGAAGAGTTTGCCAGAAAGCTTGCGGAGGACGAGGCGCAGAGGAAAAAGGACGCCGAGGCGGCGGTACGGTTCCCTGCGTTCATGCTTGAGGGCGGCGAAGATGAAATACGCGGAATCGACTGCCATGTCGCATATGGTCCGGAGCGCGTCGGCAACGATCCGAAATGGGAGAACTGGGACGAGAACTGCCGCATGCTCAAAGCCGCAGGCTTCAATGCCCTGAACGTGAACGTGGCGCGCGGCGGCATTGCGTTCTACGAATCGAAGGTGCTCCCGATGTCCCCCGAGGTGAAGACGAAGGGCGACAGCATCGAACTCATAAAGAAAGCCTGCGAAAAGCATGGGATGAAGTTCATTGCGTGGAAGGTGTGCTTCTATTCGCGCGTCGGCATGAAGACGCCGGAGTTCGAGAAGTGGATCGCCAACGGGCGCGGAGCGCTCTCGGCAGACGGCAAGAAAAGCACCGAATGGCTCTGCCCCGTCCGGCCCGAGAACCGCGCGCTCGAAATCGAGGCGCTCGTGGAACTCGCAAAGCGCGGCCCGTGGGCGATTTCGCTCGACTATATCCGCTATCACGGGACCACATGGTGCTTCTGCGATTATTGCCGCAGGGCGTTCGAGGAATATTTGGGCGAGAAGGTGTCCAATTGGCCGAAAGATGCGCTGGCCGGAGGCCGATTGGACGGAAAATGGGAGGACTTCCGCCGCCGCAACATCACAGATCTCGTGCGAGAGGTGTCAAGGCGTGTGCGCGCGGAGGCTCCCGGCGTGAAGATCCGCGCCGACGTGTTCTGCCGTCCGAACGGAAATGCGCTGACCGTCGCCCAGGAGTGGAACCTCTGGTGCCGGGAAGGTTTGCTGGACATGGTATGCCCCATGAACGGGATGAGCGGTTCGACCAGCAAGGAGGGCATTTCCGATTTGCTCAAGATACAGATTCCGGCATCGGCGGGCGTGCCGCTCGTACCTACATACTATCCCTCCTTGATGAAGCGCACGGGCAATGCCGACGATTTCATGAACGTGATCCGCGCCGGCCGCAAAGCCGGGATAAAGGGTTTCTGCACGTTCACGTTTGATGGACGTCTCATCGAGATGCTTGGGCTTGGTGAGAAAAAGACGTCGGCAAGAGAGATAAAGAGGGTTCCGGTCGAGTCTCTGCCGTTGAAGTGCACCAGTACTGAAACGGTGAAAGGCCAGGCTCCGTCGCTTCTGCCTGTCGGACGCAAGATGAAACTCGTTTGGAACGACGAATTCGACGGTGACAGACTCGATGACGCCAAGTGGAGTTACCGTACGAATTTCTGGGGGCGTCAGGCACATTGGTTTGCCAAGCCGGAGGATAACTCCGTCGAGGTGAAGGATGGTCTCATGAAGATGAAGCTTGTGAAGCGCCCCGACGGACAGTTCGTATCTCCCCAACTCCAGACGGGAGAGATTGTGTGGGATGTTCCGCACGACCCCAATGCGAAGGGATTCTGGCCGCTCATCAAGATGGAGAAGCCGAAGTTCATGCACCGTTACGGATACTACGAATGCCGTTGCCGTCTGCAGCAGGAGCGCGGGTGGTGGTCGGCGTTCTGGATGCAGGCTCCGATGCAGGGGACGTGCCTCGATCCGCGCCGCGCCGGAATCGAGCACGATATAATGGAATCGTTCCATCCGGGCGAACTCATACCGCATGCCTTCCATATGAACGGATATGGCGGCGACTACAAGCTTTTCATGTGTCCGCGCCTAACCAAAGAGGATTCCCACTATTACTCGCTCACGTTAGATAAGACCAGGTTCCATGTGTTCGGAATGCTTTGGGAGCCGGACGGATATACCATCTTCATTGATGGAAGGCAGCACGGACCGAAGGTCGGAATGGGTGAAGGCGAAGCGGTTTCGCAGACGGAGGAGTTTCTGCTTCTCACCACCGAGGCGAAGTTCTACCGCAAGAACCGCATGACCGGCAAGGCATCGCCGGATCTCGAGGCGGCATACGCAGCGGGCGACGCATTCATCGTGGACTACGTGCGCGTGTACGATTTGGCTGATTGACGTTTTGTCAATCTTTTGAAGTTGCAGTTTCGCTAAATGGACCAACCAAGGAAGGACTATGATGATGAAAATGAATATGATTCCGGCATTGGCGGTAGGGGTGCTGTTGTCATCCTTGCCATCATTCGGCAAGATATTATACGTGAGCAATACCGTTGGAAACGATGAATATGATGGTCTTGCTGCCGCATACGACGGCGTTCACGGTCCGAAGTTCAAGATACAGTCGGCGATCAATGCGGCGGATAACGGTGATACCGTGATTGTCGCCCCTGGAATCTACGGCGACGAGCAAGGGGCTGTCCCCGCTTCAGCCGCGGGACAGACCGTTCGCGTGTATGTGGACAAATCAATCACCCTTAAATCTTCCGGCGGAAGAGAGCGGACTGCCATCATCGGCAAGCGAAGCGATGATACGGAACAAGGCTGGGGTAGCGGTGCCGTTTCAGGCATTCGCATTGCTTCAACAGTTGCGACGGGAGTAGACAATCCGGTGGAGATTGAAGGTTTCACTTTCAGGGACTGTTGCACTGACAATACGGGGAAAATCGGAGGTGTGATAGGATGGAACGCCTCCAGTGGTCCTGTTCTTCGGAACGGTAACGGTCCTTGGGTTGTGGACTGCGCAATATCCAACTGTTCCTATCAGGCCCATGGGGCACTCGGTAGGGTGAATGCCGCAAGGGTGCGAGGGTTAAATAACTACAGTGACCACGCAGGCGTTAATGCCTATCAATGCAATCTTGTGTTTTGCGCATTCACGGGTTCGAAGGGGCAGGTAGGGATTTCTGGAGACAACACTCAATATGCAATCAACTGCACATTTGTGAATGGATCTCACAATCCATGCAGCAGTTCATGCAAGATGAATTTCCTAAATACGGTTATTTCTGCTCACAACAATGCAACAATTCAGTCTACTGCTTGTACCAATTGCGTTTTTTGTGCAATGCCAAGCTCTGGAGATTACTCGGATACCAGTAATCTCATTGGAGCAAGCTATGTTCATTCACAAATTGCGTCACCGTTGTTTGGTGATTTCCGTCCACTTGAGAAGGATGACCGGATATGTTCGTCGGCGTCGCTTTGCTGGCGAGGAGATGTTAAGTGGCTTAATCTTGTCCCAGAAAAGTATAGATTCGTTGACATGGAAGGGACGGCTTTTGTTGCAAATGAAAGCGGGAAAATACATGTCGGTGCCGTTCAGACATCGATGAATCCAGTTGCTGGGTTTGCTGTTGGAAATACCCAAAATCTTCCATATACATATGTTGATGGACTGCGCGGGGCGAGTGATGAAAAAGCTTCGTATTATGGAACATATACATTCCTTGATGAGTCTCAATGGCCGCATTGTTACGAGATAACCGCAAGTCTTCCTGACGGCAAGCATCTTTGGGGCTTTCAAATAGGTTCAGACTATAAATCCGACATTCGTTTTCCGACTAAGGATGGTCGAATATTGTTTGTTCCCCGTATATCAGCATTTGAAATTGTGCGTGTCGTTTTTGCCGATAGAGATTTCTATGTCGATGCAGCAAATGGCGATGATGATGAATACGATGGTCGGTCTTCTTTAGCGAATGGAGCGACTGGACCTTTTGAGACTATTCAAAAGGCGGTAGATGCTGTTCAGAGTCTTGCGGATGCATCATCAGGACAATTTAATGCTGTCATATATGTTGCGCCGGGTACCTACAATAAAGGGGAAACGGAATTTTCAACGGGAGTGCTGCCAAAGTGTCGGGTAGCGGTGAAAAAATCCAATTGTCGCGTTCGTATTGTCTCAACGGGGTCTGCTGAGAAGACGATAATTATGGGTTCTGCAGATGAGACTAGCGATAGTGATTGGGTGGATTCTTGCGGTAATGGTCCGAATGCCGTTAGATGCGTTCGCTTTCAGAGTGCGGCGGTGGGGTGTCTGCAGGGATTTACGCTCACGGGCGGGCATACGGACTCTACGAAGCACACAAGTACCGTCAGCTGGCGAGGAGGAGGTGCATTCATCAGCGAGACCAAGAACTGCTGGCTTCTCGATTGCATCGTGTCCAACAACTGTTCAGCGGCCAGTGGTGCGGCCATGTATGGCGGAACCGCGGTACGTTGCCGGTTCATGGATAATCATACAGGAAATGGTTGTTCTTGTTTCTTTAATAACGTCAGGCTGGTCGGATGCGTATTGACATCGGACGAGAGTTCAGATCAGAATATAATGCGTGACTGCACTGATGCGATCCACTGCTCCTCATACTCTAAAGGGAAGTCTAAAATTTTCCCGACCGGAGTCCATTCAAATCTTTTCAACAACATTGTCGTAAACAACACTGAGTTCGGAGGCAATGCGCTCTCTGCGTGTGCATCCGGCAATGTCATGGACGGGACGGTATATGTGGATAAGGGCATTAATGTGAATGGTGCCGCGTACATAACCGGAAATGCGTATTATGTAGATGCTCCAAACGGCGATTTGCGCATCGCATCTGGATCGGACGCCATCGGCTCCGGTACGGCATGGACAGATTTGGCGACAGGCGAGAGATTGGCTGCCGATATCGCATGGGAGAAATACTACTCGATTCTGCACCACGATTTTGACGGGAACGGATTGTTTTTCACTGATGGAAATCCTACGGCAGGCGCATATCAAAAGCCTGCCAAATATCTTGTACTTGCGCCGGTCAATCGCCCTGGCGATGTGACTGTTTCGGTTTCTGCGACAAACATGCTGGATTTCGGCGGATCCTTAACTGTCACGGCATCCGACGGAAAACGCAAAGTCATGGGACTTGAGGTGAACGGCGTGTTTTCCGACGCCTCTTCATTTGCTGTGCGTGCGCCGGATTCCGTCTCGGGTGGCATGACGACCGTAAAGGTGGTGGCAAACACCAATTGGTATGTCGATGCCGTGAACGGCGTCGATTCGAACAGGGGCTGGACGGAAGATGTCCCCGTCAGGACTTTGGCCGAGGCCATGGAAAAAGTCGAGTCCGGCGATGTCGTGGTTGCATTGCCGGGGACGTATTCCGACGGTTCGATGATACAGTCAGCCGCTGTCATCAGCGGTTCTGCGGCTCCGTCGCTGCGGTCTCGCGTGGTGGTTCCTTCCGGTGTGAGCCTTGTCTCCCGCTACGGCGCAGAGCAGACAATAATCAAGGGGGAGCATGCAGATACTTCCACCAGACACGGCGAAGGGGCGATGCGTTGTGTGTATCTTGAAAAGGGCGCCAGACTTGCGGGATTCACCGTTACAGGCGGGGCGACTCATTCGATTGGCAGCAATTCGGTGACAGACGACAACAGCGGAGCAGGGATATTCTGCGCAGAAGCGCCCATGGCGAACGTAGGGTATTCATACCCGATAACGTTTGTTACGGATTGCATCGTCTCAAATAACGTTTCGCAGGCGGGTGGCGGCGGCGCATACAGGGGATGCATGGTATTGCGCTGCCGTTTCTTCGATAACGGTTCCTGCAAGGAAGGCGGAGCATTGGCGGACTGCTGTGTGTACGACAGTATATTTGACCGCAATTACGGAATGTACGGCATGAGCCAGCCCAGAGATGTACGTGGTTGCACATTCGGCGCTCAATCCAGGAACTGGAGTCGAACCGGCCCTCAGTGCGCCTTGCGTTCCGACCCCAATAGCGCGGTATGGCCGATATACAATTGCCTCTTCCTCGGAGGAGCCAAATGTCCGGTGAAGCATGTATACAACTGCATTGCTCCGAGCGAAGATTTTATCTATTCAGAGAAATCCGGGTCAGACAATCACCACAACATTATCATTGCGCAAGTCGAAACGGATGCTCTCTATGCGCCAGCGTTCGATTCTGCGGCGGCAAACGCGGCCAATATGGAATATGTCAAGGATTTCGAGCTGGATGGAGACGTCTACGGCAATCCGCGCCGTTCGAACGGCGGAATGGACATCGGCGCCGTCGAGACCGACTGGCGTCCGCGTTATGCGGCGATGCTTGGTGGAAAGATATCCGTTTCCGAAGTTTCTTGGGAGGTTGTCGATACGTCTACTCCCGGCGTGATGCTCCATGAGGGCAATTCCATGGCGATCGAATGGCCGTTCGGCACATCGCTCCGTCGCGCCCGCGGAGTGGTCAAGTTCTGCGTGGACGAAGGGGCCGTGCTGAAGGTCGTGCGCAACGGTTCGCAGGTGGCAAGTTTCGGTTCGGGGCTGGGTGAAATGCGCATAGCCGGCGTTTCTGAGATGGAACGACTGATGTTTCTCGCAGAAGGCGGCAGCGTGGAGATTCTCGGTTTCAACCGGCAGACGCCATTTGCCTTCATTGTAAGATAAAAGTTGTTTAAAGTAAAGGAGCCTATTTGTATATGCTCTGCAATAATGAGAATGTTTTCCCGAGAACGGAAATTGCACGGAGATTTGCGGTTATGACGGCTGTTATGGCGTTTACGTCGTTTGTTCAGATGGAGGCGAAGGAAGGTCTCGCTCCGTTTCCGGAATGGAGCGAACCGCGTCGGATCACGGAGGGGCCGAAGGAACATCTCCTTGCCAGTTACTTTGCCATCGATTCGTGGAGCCCTAACAAGCGCTACATAAGCGTGCTCGAGACCGAGCTGAACGGGCGTCTTCCTGAAGCGGGCGAACGATGTACGATCGGTTTTGTAGATCTCGAGGACGGCAACAGGTTCATTCCAATCACAACGACCGCTTGCTGGAATTTCCAGGAAGCGGCGATGGTGCACTGGGTGAATGACGATGAGATTCTCTTCAACGACATCCGTGACGGGAAGTTCAAGACGGTCATAATGAATTGGCGCACGAAAAAGGAACGCGTTCTTCCAATGCCTGTGTCTGCGGTTTCGGAAGATCGTACATGGGCGGTGTCGCTGAACTATGCCCGCCTCTCATTGACGCGTCCGGATTATGGATATGCCGGTCCAGGGCAGGATCCTCTGGAGGATGAGGAGTGGCCTGAGAAGGACGGCCTTTGGACGATGGATCTCAAGACGGGCGAAACCAAGTTAATTCTTCCCGTGTCCGCAGGACGTTCGCAGATGCCGGCGACGAAAGTCCACAAGAACAAGCCCGGACACCCTCTCGCCTACTACTGCCATACCGTAATCTCGAAGGACGGGAAGAAGATATTCTTCCTTGCGCGCAGTGTGGATTGGTTCAACAAGGAGACTCACAAGGCGTCATACTGGGAGACGACCAGCTTCACTGTTAATCGTGACGGAACGGACCTGCGCCGATGCTTCAGGGATGCGTGGCAGGGAAGCCACTTCAACTGGGCGCCGGACGGCAGCCACAAGATGCTCGTCACTGCGGTATGGAACGGCGACAAGAAGGGGCGTCCGTGGACGCAGACGGCATGGAGTCTTGTGGAGTTCACCGTCGGAGAGGAGGAGAAAGTGCGCCAGATCGGTGCAGGCGTTTTGGATCAGGACTGGCACTGCATCTATTCGCCGGACGGCAAGTTCATGAGCGGAGAGACGTACTGGAACAAGAATTTTGAGCGTCCTTGGGTGTTAACCCGGCTTGCAGACGGAATGACCATGCCGATGGGCGCGTTCTACGTTCCCGAGGCGTATCGCGGAGGCTACTGGAGATGCGACCTCCATGCGCGCTACCGTCCGGACGGACGTCAGATAGCGTTTACGTCAGTGCATGAAGGTTCGCGTCAGGTATACGTTCGTGACATAAGGCTTCCCGCAGAATCCCCAAAGAATTGAAGGGACCCTTTGATTCTGCTTTGATTCTGCGGGGACAGTCCCTTTGATTTGTGAGGAGGATATCTGAAAAATTATTCATGATAGGCGGTGATTTTGATGTCTTTTCTGTTTCTGTGTGGGGCAAGTGGCAGAAAATGGGGGACTCCAGGACTGTTTCGGTACAGTGTGGTATAATAAGCGAGCTAGAAAGGAACGATAAAATGTCATTCAGGATTCTGGTGATAAACCCGGGATCGACCTCAACGAAGATAAGTCTTTTCGAGGATGAGACCCCGCTGTTCGAGAAAAACATATTTCACGAGTCTGCGGTTCTTTTGAAGTTCGCGCACGTAAACGACCAGATGCCGTTCAGGTACGGTGTCATACTGGAAGCTCTCAAGGACGAGGGAGTGCCGCCCGAGACCATCGATGCGTTCGCCGGACGCTGCGGCGGAGCCTGTTCCCAGCCTGGTGGACTGATCGAGATTGACCAGCGCCTGTCAGACGATGCCGCCGCCGGAATGGACGGTTCGGAGCATCCTGCGAAGCTCGGCGTGATGCTTGCGTGGAAGTTCGCCTGCGAGTTCGGCAAGCGCGCGTTTACGCTCAATTCAACAACGGTGGACGAATACTCCGATCTGGCGCGGCTCACCGGTATCAAGGGCGTCTACCGGTTTCCGCACTCGCACGTCCTGAATCAGAAGGCTGTGGCGGAGTTTCACGCGCAGAAGATCGGCCGTCGCTACGAGGAGTGCAATTTCATCGTCGCGCACATCGACGGCGGCATCACGTGTTCCGCGCACGACCACGGACGGATGGTGGACGGCAACATGGGGGCGGACGGCGAAGGCGCGTTCACTCCCACCCGCATCGGTTCGGTGCCTGTGTTTCTGCTTCTCGACTATATCGAAAAACATTCCGTCGCCGATGCGCGTCTCAGATGCACACGCGCAGGCGGTTTCGTCGATCTTCTCGGCACTTCGGACGCCAATGTCGTCCATGCGGCTGTCGAGCGCGGCGACAGGAAGGCTTCTCTTGTCTGGAACACGATGATCTATGACATTTGTAAGATGATCGGGGCGATGGGCGCCGTTCTCTGCGGCAAGGTGGATGCAATCATTCTCACGGGAGGTCTGCTGAGGTTTGCGGATGTCGCTGAGGGAATCCGCAAGCGTTGCGGGTTCATCGCCCCGGTGGAGGTGTATCCCGGCGAGATGGAGCAGGAAGCGCTTGCCGTTCCTGCGCTCAAGGCACTTCGCGGCGAACTTGAGCCGATGAAATACACAGGCAGGAACGTGTGGAACGGATTTGGGGATATTGACCTATGAAACTGATGGATGCAATGTGCGCGAAGGCGCGGTCAGACTTGAGGAAGATCGTATTTCCCGAAGGTGACGAACCTAGGACAGTGGAAGCGGCGGCTATTCTTCGGGATGAAGGGCTTGCCGAACCGGTTCTGCTCACGCCGGACAGGACGACCGCTGATGCGAACCGCTACGCATCGGCGCTCTATGAGCTGCGGAAGTCAAAAGGGGTTACTCCGGAAGGGGCGGCGACGCTTGCCGCCGATCCGATGTATTACGGGATGATGATGGTGAAGTCTGGAGATGCGGACGGCCTCGTTTCGGGGGCGGTCCACTCCACGGGCGATATGCTGCGTCCCGCGCTGCAGATCATCAGGACCGCTCCTGGGATGAAGCTTGTGTCATCGGCATTTCTGATGGAGTCGCCGGACCTGTCGATAGGCGAAAACGGTTTGCTGATTCTTGCCGACTGCGTGGTGAACCCCTGCCCGGACGCGGAAGAACTCGCGAACATCGCCGTCGCCGCCGCAGACACCGCCCGCAACACGTGCGGTATCGCCGAGCCTCGTGTGGCGATGCTTTCGTTCTCCACGAAGGGTAGTGCGTCGCATGAACTGGTTTCCAAGGTGTCCAAGGCAACGGAGATTGCGCGTGGACTCGTTCCTGATCTGCTAATCGACGGCGAACTTCAGCTTGATGCGGCGATTGTTCCGGATGTTGCGGCCTTGAAGGCCCCGGGAAGTCCTGTCGCCGGCCGCGCAAACGTTCTCGTGTTTCCGGATCTCCAGTCCGGTAACATCGGATACAAGATCATGCAGCGTCTCGGCGGTGCGGG
>JAGBFY010000242.1 GCA_017936245.1 Kiritimatiellia bacterium | reverse complement strand
CCCCTCCGTATAGGGTGGAGTAAGAGTGGATTCTCCGTTCCAGTCACGAAGCATATCATCATCAAACGCCGCCCCTAGATATCTATCGCGATATCGAGCAAAAACATTGCGCAGACCATACGTCTGGGCACGGAATCCGACAGATTCAAGAGCGGACTTATCCTGTTCAAAAACTAGCACGCGCCCTTCCGCCTTCGCCACAGGCACAAGCAATCCATCAAGCAGTTCTCGAGTAAGGCAATTGCGCCCGACGACAAGCTTCATGCGACTTACGACTTTAGGCAGTCTATCTATCTGCCCGTGCCGGATGCCAAGACGTGCAAACTCAGCTGCGGTTAGACCTTTGGGATCGTAGAGCAGAAGATCCGGCACGGAAGCAGTCTTCTCCTTTGCATATGATTCTAGAGTGAAAGTGTCGTGCTGTATTACGCCTCCCGCAAAAGCAAATGAAGCGGCAAGCGAGAAACGTTCCGGCTTTTCTGACGGAAGCGAAAACACCACCGGAACATCACGCCGAGTCCCAGCCGGCACTTCAACCGTCCCTTCGCGGAAATCCTTTACCCTTCCGGATCCATTGCGGAGTTCACATCTCCATGAAACAGTCTGCGACACTCTGCGGTCGTTCAGGACAACAAGCGTTTTTCGGACTTCTTCACCCGGACGGTAATGATGGCGCTTGTCGGTAAAAGGATATTCTCCGCCTATGAATGCGCAATCATCCATGTTCCACCGCAAAAACGCAGAACCAGCGGGTGTTAGGGAATATTTCGCCGCGTCGCCCGTTCCCGTCGCCCAGCCTTCGTCATAGACTATATCCGGCACTATGCCCGGACGCTTCAGATTTTTCCATCTATCCGGATTCTCCCTGGAATGCGGGCCGCCGCCCTTATGGAACCGATCCTGATCCCACGGAAGCATGGCGGTGATCCCCCAGGCCCGATGGCTTTTCCAATTGTCTGAAATGAATTTGGCCATTACGCCATAATAGTTCCTGTCGTGCTTTTTGAGCATCTGGTGCATTTTGTACCAGATGAACGGCTCGCCCTTAGACCAAAGGTCTTCCTCCATCTTCAATGCATCGACATTTCCTTTTGAATCCCCTTCATATGCCGCATCGCCATAAAACTGGGCGGCGTATTCGCTCGCAAGAAGGCTCTGAAACACCGGATTTGTATGGATGAACAGCGGACCACGATAGCTTGACCAGGAAGACAGGTGCGGAATGCCCCACTCCACGAAAAACAGCGGTTTTACGCCTTTCACACTCCAATGTTCGAGCCAGTCGCTGCGCTCCTGCACAGGCGACCAGTTCAGGTATATATTGCTCGTATGAAATTCATCGAGATTGCCCGACTCATGATGATATATCGGACGCGTTGAATCCAACGGCTTTGCAATTTGATAGGCGGCATGGGCACGTCTGCGGCTGTCCAATGCAACGGTCAGGCGCCTGTCCCCATCTTCCTGAACGAGATCATATCGTCCATCGATACGCAAAGGGTTCATATCACCCGCGTATCCGGCATAGTTGTGGTTCATTGCGTAAAGGATGACACTTGGGTGGTTCCTCGCGCGGCTCATCACCCACTTTGCAAGATTCCGGTAACGGGAGGCGTTGCGAGGCTCCTCGATCTTCATGTCAACGTCGCGCACATGAGGCAGCGAAAAGGAAACGAGCATACCGGTTTCGTCACAGGCCTCAAGAAGTCCATCCATATAGGATACTTCTCCGGGCGAAAAATCGTAGTTGCCGTTTATTATTGCGTTGAACCCAAGAGACTTCAGTCTGCGCACCATCTCAAGCGCAGCAGTTCTGCACGCTACACCGGCTGGAGAATTCATCGTTGTGTTGCGCAGAACCCGAAGATGCAGAGGCTTTCCGTTCAGAAAAAGTTCACGTCCTTTAAGCCTGACGTCACGAAACCCGAAGCCAAAAGGAAGCTGAGCGTCAATGAGACGCCCCGACACATCCCGCAGCTCCATGCGGCACACATACCGGTTGTGAGGAGTGTGCACATCCCATATCTTTGCATCCTTCCATTCCGCCGTGAACGAAACATTGCCGCCGGCATCCGCAACCACCTTGCCGCTGTCAAATACTTTCACAGGGAGCTGCATGTTGGCAGCATCAAAAACCTTGGCGACAAGCTTGACCTGCGACCCTGCATCGACTCCATCTATCGAAGACACGAACTTCACCCTTCCGCCAACGACATCACATTCAACAGTCGAATCGGATATGTGCGCCGCACCCGGATAGGCATCAAGATACAGATCTCCGGTAACGCCCTTGAGCTTCACCTCCGACTTCTTATGGTCGGCACGGTCCGGAGCGTTGAACGTAAAAGTCTTTGCGCTCATCGGATACGCGGTGACATATAACGCGATGGACTGTCTGCACCCAGGCTTTACGTGGTCTGTTATATCCGCCTCGCCTCCGGGGAAAGATACCTCTGCCGCCTTTCGTCCATCGACATACACAACCGCATGTGTCTGCAGCATCGTGAACGTAAGCACAACTTTCTTCCCGGCTGTCTCGGTTGGCATTACAAACTCGCGACGGAACCACGCGCGGTCCTTCAAGACGGATGCCATGCCGCGTTTCTTCAACCCTGGCGCGAACAGAACCTCCTGCCCTTTGCACCTGTAGTCGACCGGGTGCCCCCATACAGACGGAATCTTGCACCAGCCCCAATAGTCCTGGGCGGCTGGCACCACTCCATCCCTATCCTCCTCAAGCGGAGGACGCACGCCCCACAACCCGTTGAGAGACCATCGTATACGGGTCTCGGTACGTTCATGCCAGGCATCGTCGAGAGACCATGGGTCTTTCGGCGCGCCGTCGGGCAATGGGGCGTTCGCTGAATTTGCGCCAAGCAGGGAATTGAAGCTTGCGCAAATTGCAGCAACCAGCAAAAAAAACATTTTCACGCCAGAAGGTTACTTGCAGCCGCTGCCGCAGAGCGGAACGACTTCAAGCGTAGTGCCGCCGTAGTTGGCTACGTACACAGCGCCGTTCCACACGCACGGTTCGCTGGGACGTACAAATCCGCCCTTGCGGAGGAATTCGACCTTGCCGTCGGGAAGGATGCGCTGCAAGGCATCGCCACGCATATCGGCAATGTAGAGATTGCCGGCCACATCGACGCACATTCCGTCCGGGGTGACGGAAAGACCGCCCGCATGAAGGATCTCCTCGCTCTTCACGATGCGTCCATCGGCGCCGGGCGTAAGCTTCCACACGCGTCCATCACCATAGTTGCCGGTGTAGATGAAGCCCTTGGCATCGACAGCAACGCCGTTTAGTCCACCACGGATCTGCGGATTGCGCGTGACATCCGAGAACACGCACTGCGGATCTGCAGGCGTATTGCCGACCTTTACGTTACGGTCGGTTGCGGAGAACATGTAGAGTCCGCTGGAGGCGGCACCGTCCCCGCGCTTGACGTTATAGAGGAACGCCTGCGTAAGATAGAGCTTGCCGTTCAGGTACTTGACGCCATTTGCATTGTCGAGACCATAGGCGACAACCTCACACTTGTCGAGCTTGTCATCCTTGAAAGTGATGCGCAGGAGACGCCCCTTGGAGTCCTTCTGGTTGTCGCAGACGTAGAGTTCGCCCTCCGGTCCAAAGCATACACCTATCGGTGAAGCGTAACCGCTCTCCTTGCACGGAGGAACGTCGAACCACTTTACCGGCGTGCCGCACGGCTTGTCGAGACGGAACACAGCTCCCGGCTGAGTGCGATCGTTGTTCGGCGTCGCAATCACAAGACGTCCTTTGGAATCGACGCACATCCCGTCCGGCGTCGTGCACGTGGAAGGCATCTGGATCGTTTTTGCGCTTGCGGAAAACGCCGCTACGCATGCAAGAATCATAAGCTTGTTCATTTTCTTTTCTCCTTTGTGTTGATAAATCTGCGATAATGGCATATGCAATTTTCAGCCGTTCATTTACGCCAGCCCTGCCGGTCGGCGTAATCCATGTAATGCTTCCAGTCGACAAGGTTAAGGTCATGCTTGCCTTCACGGAGGTGATATGCCACGCTGCCTCTGTGGAACGGATCGCCAATCCGGTACGGATGATCCTCAACAAGACCCTTCTTTCCGTACAGTTCCCAGGCGGGAGAGGCATGACGGGCTGTAAGAAACTCGCCCCAAGGCCCCGCACCATGATCGAGGCTTGCCGATGCGATATACAGCAGACGGGGAGCTACAAGTGCGGCGATCCAGTGCTGATCGTACGGAATGTGGGCGTCGCATCCATTGAACTGCCGGTACGCCCTGCTGAACCAATGCGGATTGTTGTTGTTGTCCTGCTGAATCGTCTCGGAACAAGGAACGGCAACATGATTGAGTTTTGCGCCACAGCATCCGGAATCGTTTACGCAAGCCATCGCAAATCGCGTATCCGTGGCTGCGGCCCACAGGGACGTCTTGCCGCCGCGGCTATGGCCGACCACCGCAACATGGGAAGCGTCGATGAGCGGCTCTGTCTCAATCCAGTCCATAACCCTGCTTGCGCCCCACGCCCACACTGAAATGGCGCCCCAACTGCGTTCAGTGCGCTCTGGTGCCCAGCATGTGTAGAAACCATTGGTGAACGGTGGATCCTGAATGACGGCAGTTCCGTCTGCAGCCTCGAACGGCAGATAGGAGTCCAATGCGAGATGCGTATTCTGGAACACCACCGCCGCATAGCCACGGGCGACGATCTCCTCTGCCGGGAAAAACTCCGATTTCGTCTTGCGGTCAAGATCGACAACCTTGGCCATCGAACGGTTGCAGATCAGGAGAAAAGCAGGTACAGGGGATGACGCCGAAACCCCGGAAGGGAAGAACGCCGTTATGGCAAAGCTCCATTTTCCGCGGGGTCCGGAAAAGGAAGCCCGTACACGTCTG
>JAGBFY010000241.1 GCA_017936245.1 Kiritimatiellia bacterium | reverse complement strand
GATCTCGAAGAAGATGCTTCAGGTCTATGATGGATCTGCGGCGCGGATGGCGAAACTCGAATCTGGCGCGAACGCGACAGGCATGGGTGCGCCCGGTGCGTTTTCAGCATGGACGCCGTCCGCTCCTGTTGCCACGGCGGCGAGCTGGGATGCCGATACGATCGTCGCCGCGGACGGAGCGCAGGTCTCTGAGTGGACAAGCGAAGACGGCGCGAAGACCGCCTCTGTGCCAGACGGCAAGTCCACGCCGGTGCTTGTCAAGAATGCAATCAACGGACATGCCGCGCTGCGTTTCTCGTCTTCCGCCAAGACGGCACTCGGCGTTGCGGCGGCGGATTCTCCGATCAGCGGTTCACGCAGCTTTACGGCGGCTTTGGTCTGGCGTACGGAGACAAAGGGTGAAAGTGCTGCCTTGGGACATATATATGTTGCTCCGGGCCTCATTTCCACTAAACAGTCTTCCTCCAAGTCCGCAGACTTCTCTCTCACATACCGTTCGGGAAGTGCAGTAATGGCCGGTTACGGACATTCCGCTGAAGACCAGAGTTTCTTGACGCGCAAGCCGTACCGGCTGAACGACGGTGAAGCGCATATTTCGATTCTTTCCTGCGATGGCGAGGGGAAGACATACAAGCTTATGACAGACGGTGTGTTCTTTGAGGGTTCACTTGCAAATGTGTCGGAGAGGGGTGCGTTTGATGTGATGATCGGTGCATTTAAGGCAGGATCTTCATCTGCTTCGGAGTTCTTCACCGGCGATATCGCCGCCGTCAAACTCTATGGCTCGGCGCTCACGAAAGCGCAGATGCGCGATCTCGGTGAATACTGGGCGAAGAAGTATGCAACGCAGCTTCTCACAGGCTACCGCCATTCCGAGGAGACGATCCGCGAAACGGGTCTTGGCGCAACGAACATCATTGTCGCCGCTGATGCAAGGCTTTCTCTTCCGCTTACGGACCAGACACCGTTCACTCTTGCTCCCGGTGCTCGCCTTTCTGGAGCGGGATCGTTCATGGGATCGTACAGGTTCGCCGCCGGCTCTGTTTTCGATCTCGCCGACGGTGTGCCTGAATCCTTCGACGATCTTCAGATGTACGGAGGATCCATTGTGTTTGATCGTGCGAATCTTGGAAATTCAACGCTTCATGTGCGTCGTCTCAAGGTTGAAGGAGTCAATACCGTCTCTATTGAAGGAGCAGAGGAGCTTCCATACAAGACGGTGCTGTTCACCTTTGATGAGTCGGATGTTCCAGAGGACGCAAACTGGATAGTGAATGGCGCGAAGACAACTCTTTCGTCCGTGGTTATCGACGCAGACGCCGGATGCGCGACGCTTGTGACCCGTCGCGGCTTCGTGTTGAGCGTTAGGTGACCGCTTTGAGCGGATGGCTACGGAGAATGCTACAATGAAAAAACTTTCTAAGATTATCGCTTTCGCAGTGGTGCTTCCGGCAATGGCCCAGAACCTTGTGCAGAAGGGCGATTTCACCGGTGCGGCAGAAGATCTGTCGCCCGTATGCCATCCGGAGTCGGGTGGGGTGTCGCTCTACACGGAGGACCGCACCTGGAACAAGTGCGGAATGTGCAAGGTGACAAGGTCGTATCCCGACAGCGTGAAGAAAGATTGCGTGGTCCATTCGGCAACCGTGACGATAGGTCTCGACAAGGATAAGCACGGGTTTCCTGTGGAGCCGGGAGTGAGGT
>JAGBFY010000027.1 GCA_017936245.1 Kiritimatiellia bacterium | reverse complement strand
ACAGCCAGGCCATCCGCGTGAACGGCATGATCTACTGCTCGGGTCAGATACCGATCAATCCTGCAACGGGTGCGATTGAGGCAGTTACGATCGAGGATCAGACAGCTCAGTCCATTTCGAACCTTCGGAACGTCCTCGAGAAGGCAGGCTCTTCGCTTTCCAAGGTCGTGAAGACCACGGTTTTCGTCAAGGACATGAACGATTTCGCCGCACTCAACAAGGTCTATGCCGAAATGTTCGGCGACACGAAACCGGCCCGCAGCTGCGTGGAGGTCGCGCGTCTGCCCAAGGACGTTCTCGTGGAAATCGAATGCATCGCGGCTGAATGAACTCACGTCGCGCAGCCGCATTTGTCGTCGCCCGCTGGATAGCAACCCATGGACATCTCTCGGAGATGCTTCCGGATGGGCCGGATAGGGCGTTCGTTCAGGATCTTGCCTATACTACGGTGCGCAGGTTCCGTGCGCTCCGTTCCGTTCTCGGCAAGCTGGTGACGAAATGGCCGAAGGGTGAGATGGAGGCACTGCTCCTTGTGGGTGGAACCCAGATACTCTACATGCCTGACGTGCCGGACTTCGCCGCCGTTAACGAAACCGTAATGGCCGCAAAGTGCTGTCCGAACAAGAGCATAGCGAAGGTTGTGAACGGCGTTCTGCGCAACCTGATCCGCCGGCGCGAAGAGTTTGAGTCCTATCTGAAATCAGCGCCGCTCGCCGAGCGCGAGAGTTTTCCGAACGGAATCGTGAACCGCTGGGTAGAACGTTATGGCGAAGAATCCGCCGAAAAGCTCTGCAAATGGCACAACCAGCCTTCGGAAACGTGGCTTGCGTATCGTCCAGGGGCGCCGGAGCCGTTTGTAAAGCTGGAGCGGGGCAGGAAGGTTTCGGATGTTGAAGGCTATGCTGAGGGTGCATTTGTGGTGCAGGATCCGGCAACGGCTGGTGCGATTGAGCTTCTTGACGTCCGGCCGGGGATGAAGGTGCTTGACTTCTGTGCCGCGCCAGGCGGGAAGTCCATCCAGTGTGCATGGAGGCTTGGGGATCCGAAAAACGGAGCGCGGCTCGTATCGCAGGAGATCAATCCTGCTCGCCGTAGGCGCCTTATGGAGAATCTCAAGCGGGTCGGACTTGACTGGGTGGAGGCTGTTGCGAAAGCCGGCGAAGGCGAGCTTTTCGACCGCGTTCTTGCCGATGTTCCATGCAGCAATACCGGTGTTTTGCGGCGGCGTCCTGACGCAAGGTGGAACTGGACGAAAGAGCATCTTGCGGAACTCGTCAAGCTGCAATCGGAGATTTTCCTCAAGGCAGCGGCGCATGTCGCTCCCGGGGGGATTATCGTGTACTCCACTTGCTCGAACGAACTGGAGGAGAATGAGGGACAGATAGAATCGTTCCTCGCCGCCAATCCCGGTTTTGAGGAGGTGGGGCGCATGGTGTCCGTGCCGTTCGAGTCCGGTCGGGATGGGGCTTTTGCATGTGCCTTGCGCCGGAAATCATGATTCTGGCGTTGTTCAGGCAAAAAGTATTTTGCATTTGAAAAGAGGAAAACCGAAAATGTCGTATGAACCGATTGGAGTTGTAATTGTCGGCACAGGCCTTATTGCGCGTTTCCATGCCCAGGCCGTCAATGCGAGCGAGAAGCTCAGGCTTGTCGCCGTCGTTCATCCTGTTGAAGGGCATGGCGATGCGTTCGCCGCAGAATTCGGAGTGCCGTTGATCCGTGATTACAATGAGGCCATCTCTCGCGCAGATGTCGGCATGGTGCTGGTGTCTACGCCTTCCGGTGCCCATGACGATGCTGTGCTTGCCGCGGCCCGTCACCGTAAGCCTGTTCTGGTGGAGAAGCCGATCACAATATCCTCGGAGCGTGCCGACAGGCTTATCGCCGCATGCGAGGAAACCGGTACTCCTCTCGGCGGAATCTTCCAGACCCGCTTCACGGAGGATTTCCGAAAGCTCAAGGAGGTTGTGGAATCTGGCACTCTCGGCAGGATTACGTTTGTCCGTGTAGATGTGCCATGGTGGCGCGCCGATTCGTACTATGAGGGTTCGTGGCATGGCACATGGTCCATGGATGGCGGTGGTGCTTTGATCAATCAGGCGATTCATATGGTAGATTGGCTGACCGCTCTCATGCCGCCGGTTACGGACGTAAAGTCCTTCACAGCAACGCTTGCGCACCCGATGGAGACGGAAGATACCGCTGCCGCCGTGGTGCGTTTTGAAGGCGGTGCGCTCGGCGCGATATATGCAACTACCGCATCCTACCCGGGGCGTCCCAAGCGCATGGAGATAACGGGTACGAAGGGAACGTATGTGTACGAGGATTCCGGCCATGGTGTGTCACGCCCCGACCAGCTTGAGTTCGCGGCACATCAGGCGTGCTTCGAGGCGTTTGCCGATTCGCTGAACGGCGGCGAACCTTATCCGATTGACGGAAGGGAGTCTCGCGTTGCGCTTGATCTCATAACCCGGATCTATGCGGAAAACGCAGCTGAGAAATGATGAAGTAAAGGAGTGCACGGCATGGGGACTTTCATAGATATTCATGCTCATGGTTATCTGGAAGACCAGTACCATTACATTGCAAACGGGAAGAAGCCGTTCTGCACGCCAGACGATCTTCTGCGCCATTATGACGAGATTGGCGTAGAGAAGGGATGCCTT
>JAGBFY010000240.1 GCA_017936245.1 Kiritimatiellia bacterium | reverse complement strand
GCAGCGGACGTAAGCGGAGATTCGATGCCGCCTGTGGCATCCTTCACAAGGGCACGGAAGTTCTTCACAGAGGAAAGGATGGAAACAGCGGCCTTCTTGTTGACTTCGGTCTTCGCCTCCTCAACTGTATTCGTTCCTGCCGCTTCATAGAGGGCAAAGCCACGGTTTCTCTCGAGAACCGCAAGCGAAAGACGCGCATTAACGCGATCCATCACCATCTTCGAAGCATCAAGATACTGTTTCAGGTACTCGATCTGACCATCGACATCACCCTGCCTGCCGTAGCATGCGGACATCATCTGGAGAGCCTGCACACGGTAGGTGGAGTTGGAGTACTGGTTGAGCACCGTGGTGAAGTAGTGAACCGCCTGATCGTAGTCCTCAGCCTTGTATGCGGCGCCACCAAGCGACATCGCCATCTGTGCGGCCTGATAGTGCGTAGGATAGAGGGCAAAATACGTATCGTAGAGCTTCTGGCTTTGGGCGCGGCTGCCGTTGAGCATCTCACGTCCCGCAAGGCGAAGCACGTTATCGCCGGCAGTACGCGTCCACTTCTCGTTGATTCCGGAGAAACGTTCAGCAAAATAGCCCTCGACCGCATCTACATCGCAACGCAGGGAAGCCTTCTTCTTCGCATCGCGTTCGGCCTTCCACACCTCAAACGTACTCTCGGCGAGCTTGAACACGGCATCAAGCGAGTTCTCCGTCTCGGGATACTGGGAAAGAACCTCATGGTAAGCCTTCACAGCATCTTCCCAACGAGCCTCGCGGTAGGCCGCGTTCGCCGCCTTGAACTGCATCTTGCGGACGTTGTCGATCTGTGCGGCGGTGATGTTGGTCTTCACATCCTTGTTGAACATCGACTTGACGAGTTTCTTGATCTCCTCGGCAAGTTCGCCCGCAGAAGCAGCCCAGCTGGACTCCGGATACTTCACGAACACGTTGATCGCGTGGTTGAACGCTCCGGCTCCGTTGCGCTTGCCGCCCTCCTTGACGCCAAAGAGCAGGTCCGCGACCTTTGCCTTGTTCGGCTTGCCGCCATCTACCTCCTTTTCTACCTCTTTCCAGAGCATCTCCGCAAGCAGGTAGCGGCAGGTCGGCATCGGAGACTGGCGAATCAACCCTTTCGAGCCGTCAGGGTCAAGCTCGAGAAGCTGCTTGTGGATTTCCTGAAGCTGAGGCAGATACTCATTGACAAGCTCCTGCGCACGTGCAATGTTGCCCTGAGCCATCTCGGCATGGGCCTTGAGCGCAACGGCACGGCCGTACACAAGGAGAAGATCGCTCATCCAAAGCATGCGGTCAGCGCGAGCGGACGCCTTCTTGAGGTAGGCTGCCTTCTTCTTCGCATCCTTCGTATCGGCGGCGAGCTGAAGGCAAAGCTCAGTCTCCTCCGTGGCGAACACAGCCCAGACATCATCCTTGAGCGGGAGTTTGAGAAGACCGTCATATACGGAAATTGCCTGATCAAACTTCTTCTCGGAACGGAGAATCTGAATCCATGTATATGCCGCCTCCTGATAGAAGCTCATAAGCTCCTTGGTGGGAACCGGCACACCTTTGAAAAACTCTCCGTACAACTTGCGGCACTCGGGGAGCTTCTGACGGGCATAGTAGGCGTTTGCCATCGCAATCGTGAGCGCCCAGTATTCAGGAGAGCCTTTCTTCTTCTTCGCAAGGACGGCCTTCACCTCGTCGAAATGCCCCAGACGCAGATGACCCTGCTGTTCGAGCACTTCAAGGCGGGCGGAAAGCACCGGCCACTTCTCGCGAGCCTTTGCGATGACAGGTGCCGCAAGATCCGGCATGTTGGCATCAATCAAGGCTGTGATGAACGCACATTCGGCATCCATCGCCTCCTGCTCGGCGGCGGGAATCGCCTCCAATGCAGGCTTGTTGTCATCCGCATCCGCAGCAGCAGGAGCGGAGGTCTGCGCGGTTGCGAGACCGGCGAACGCGAACGCCGCGAACGCAAAAACTGGAAATCTGGAAAATCTCATGGGGCGCATTATACGATAAAGCCCTCTCTTGCGCAAGTGGCATTTTTTTTTTCACTGGGGGTCACCTCCACCTCGGGACAATCTTCACAGCATGTAAGCCTCCGCTTGAGCATTCGGAGCCTATATTCTTCCGCCGCCAGCAAAAAGGAATTCAACCGCCGCCAAAACACATTGGTTGTGCATCCGATCCTCTCCGTCCGCCTCGGTTCTCCGGTTGTCGTTATAAGCATTGACTTCGTCCAGAATGCGTTGCCGCTCACTGCTGTCGGCACCTCCGAACGCCGCGAAGAGTCCGCCTTCGCGATCAACAAGATACTGCATCGCGATGCAAGTCGCACTCATACGTATTCCGATAGGCGACTGGCTGTTCAGCACATTCCTGCTTTCGAGGTCGGAAACGAGTCTCTTGACGACGACATGTAGAGCCTCATAAACCCTGTTGCGGCTCTCTTCGTTCCCGCGCCAACCGGTTTTCCCGTCAAGCCCCGGAAGGTCGAACGGCAAGTGCAGACGGCGGGCCGACTCTTTAACAGCCTTCTGCAGGCGTTGAAGCGCCTCGCGATCAGGCATCGACAGACTTGCAAGACCGCTGTTCGCATTGAAGTACGCCTCAACGCGGCGATCACTCTCCCTCATCCGCTCCTCGCGCTCCGTCTCCCGCAGCTGACCGGCGTTCAGCTCATCCCTCAGCTGAAGGGACTTGATG
>JAGBFY010000239.1 GCA_017936245.1 Kiritimatiellia bacterium | reverse complement strand
TTGCCGAACCATGGCCAACAAACAGGCAGTCCTCCATGAACCTCCTTGCCCCAAGGCGTGCTTTTAGGCATAAAGAACACCTCCTTGCCGTTCAGCACCTCCGGCTTCCAGCTCGTCACCGTTGCACCGTCATAGCGAACGTGCATACGCCCATACTCACCTTCGCACACGATACCGTTACGCTCCTCTTCGCTTACATATCGTGTGAGGCCGTAGAACGGGGCGCACAGCTCATCTTTCCGCCCGTCTTTCCAGACCTTGCGCAATCTGTACCCATGACGCGAATGCGTCGGAAGCCCCGTGTCCTCATACCTCGCCACGCGGTACGGGATACCGTCGTACACCTCGTTGGTGACGTTGGCGAGAAACTTTCCGTCGCGCCAGAGTTCATAATGATCGAATTCCGGCGACATTTCCGCACCCCATAGGACATACATCTGTCCATCCTTCTCGCCATGCCCCGCACGAGGCTTTTCGATGAGCCCCGTCCAGCCCGGAGGCATTTCGGCAACCGTCTCGCGTGTGACATGCGGCACATTGTTCTCACGCATCCACCTGGCATACGGGTTGAGCCAGTCTTCGCAGATACGCGGCACATTGGCGTTCTGCCAGCAACCCTCATACGATGTTATTGAGAACCGGAATGTGAAGTTCATCGAATCACCGTCCGGATGGTGCATCTGAAGCCAGTCCGTGAAGAGATACGGATAGATCGCCGTCTTTCCGGCAGGCGGTCTGCCGGAGTAGCATGTCTTGTCGGGATGTATCTCACCAAACTCCGTAAGCGTCGAATCGCGCATCATAAGAGCGACGCCGAAATCCCCATTCTGCACCGCGCACCAGTCGCGGACGGCACAGTAGGCATCGGATGTCATGGGATGGCTATCTTCGTACGGACGGATCACTGTACCGTTCAAGTGCGCAACAAACGTACCGCCCGGCACGGCAAACGGGAATGCGAGATAGCCGTAGCGGTAGTAGCGACGGGAGTTGAAGAGATCGCGCGCATGTTCGAACGTATCGACAATATCGACGCGTTTGGCGTCGTCAGGAAGATACACACGGCGCGTCACCTTGGCACCGAGCGCCGCCTCGGGAGAATCTTCCCATGTCTTATGGTTGTTTCGCGTATAGAGGAATCGGTTGGCGGAACCATCGAGCAGTTCGCGTTTCATATCCTTGTCGTATATCGAATAGATTACGCCGTTCGTGACAACCACGCGATACCAGCGATTTTCAGAGATGCCGTCGGAGCAACACGCACCGGGAGAACGGACATCACGCCCGTTCGCAACGGGCGGGACGACAGTTGTCCCGGTTCCCAATCCCAATTTTACCACGGCCTTGGCGAGCTCGTTGGAGGCGATGGCTGTCGCGCTTTCGATCCAATCGCGGTGCTGCATCCACGTCTCGAAGACGCGCCGTCCCTGGTATCCGCTCGTACCATAGGAATGTTCGTCGTTGAGAATCAGGTACCACCACGCGCGATCCACGGCGGCGCGGTCTATCGTGCCAGCGAACGTGCCGAGACGCTCCGCCGTCTCAAGCATCCTGTCGGCGTTCATTTTGTCGGCGAGAAGTTCAGGGGTGGAAGCGGCGTGCTGCAGCCAGCCGCTCGTCATTTCGCCGGTCAGCGTAGGTATTCTATCTCCGAATTTCCTCTCGAGATACTCGAACGGCTCATCGAGCCGTCCGACGGTGCGAAACTGTGGCCACGCCCATTTTGCGTTCCATTCGGCGGCGAAATCGGCAAACTGCGTATTTGGCATCTCATCATCGCCATACACCGACGCAAGCCAAACATCGTATGGATATTTGGCCTCAAGGATACCGAGGAATTCAGGCATACGCCGCTCGACGCTATCGACAGTGGCGTTGAATTTCCGCGTCTGCACAACTCCCAGACGCGAATAGCCATAGCCATACTGGGTGGAACACCAGACAAGAATCGACTCGTCGCGCCCCGGTGCCTTCCACCTGAAAACCATGGGCAGCGGCGAATCATACGAGACTTCCACCCGTGCACCGCCGCCCATCGCGTCAGGGTTCCAGGTCGCGGACATTATGGACTCGTTCTTTTTCCAGATTGTCGAAGGAATAGGATTCCACGGATTAGGGAGGAAAAGTCCGTACCGGATTCCCGATCGCACGTACGGCGCGATCACGGAACAGCTTATGCCCGGATTATCTGCCATGATGAAAGTCTTAGTCCCGATGCCCCATCTGTCGGTAAGTATCTTCCTTGTGAGCGCAGAACGCTCAATCTCCGTTTCCGAAAACAAGTGTGTATGGTTCCCGGCACAAGTGACCCCCACATCCATTCGCCCTCGCGCCATATAGTTGGTGACAATCCGCCATGCAGCGTCCATGCCCCTGTCCATATGGTAGTTGTCCCAGAACCAGAAACCCTCCATGACATAGCGATAGGCGGCAGGGTCGTCATCCTTGCGCGTATCGCGGTCAATAAGTCTTGCCGCCTCGTCAATGCATTTCACCGTGCCGTGACGCTGAATGTACGGAGAATTGTGAAGACCGATATCGGTGTGCGTAGCCTTCAATCCGTACAGCCTCCATTCCCGCACCGGCGGCAGATCGGAGGGAAGGTTATTCGTCGGCACAAGTTCATAGACGGTATTCGTGCCTTCCATCCGCGACACCATCCGCCGCCCGTCGCGGGTGAGCATCGAATGGGCAGTGAGACTCTTTCCGGCGTAATCTTCATGTGCCATAAACCGTAATTTCACGCTGGCCGTTGCGACAGGCTCGTCAAGAACCACCGCAAATCGAACCAGATTCCCGTATTTCCCGTTGGTGTGAACCTCCTTCTTCACATGCCATTTCGCGGTGCCGGCTTCAACCGTGAAACGCAGACGCTTCTCCACGCCTTTACGCTTCTTGACAACGACAAATTCACCGGGCCTCCGCCCCTCGACAACATCGCCATAAGTCGTCACCGGCGTCTCGAAGGATGACGGCACGGCAAAAGCGACCGTATCCTCGATCTCAACGTATGAATCGCGTCGCGAAAACGTCATGCGGCGCTCAAGACGATTCAGTTCATTCGCCGCATAGGCTCCCTTGATGTCAAGGACTATCGTGTCGCAATCATCCGAAAACCGGGTGGACACGAGTCTTGCGCCGTATTTCCTTCCCGCCTTCTGGAGCTGTCCCGCCGGAACCGGCACATTGTGACCATACGAATTCCTGAATATGGACTCGTAGCGTTTCGGGCCGAATGTGTCGCGGTTGTATTTCTGGTGCCCCGGATCCTGCACCATACGCATGCCATCCAGCGCAATCTCGTACACCCCCACGTCATTGTGGTTGTGAGACACACCGTTGTGGAAGCCTTTTATTGAAGCAGACATGGCCGGATGGCACCCACGTTCCTGACGGCACACGAGAACCTGCGCCTCATCGAAGAAGGTGCGGATCGGGAGCTCCAGCCTAGGAGTCGGAGCCTTCTTCGACAAAGCATCAGAATGAGCGACCCGAAGCTGAAAGATCTCAATCCCGTCCGAATGCCATGAAACGTTGGCGGAATATGTCGTACGAACATCTGGCCAAACGAGCTCAGCCAGCGATATGATCTTCGGCGACGGCGCATCCGATCCATCTCCGATCGTCGCCGTGACCCCCTCGGCCATCTGGAACCCGTAGGCGTAGTCCATTGCAGCGCGCGACTTGGGATGCGAAAAGAAATCAACCTTTCCGTCTGTTGCAAGCCTGACCGCAAGTCCCAGGCGGAGAAAATGTCCGAAACCGTAATTCCAGTAGCTAGGTCCCTCTGTGCAAAAGCCATCGCTGGTGAAACTGTTGAAGTAGTTGGGATACCCGCGCTCGGCGCCTTCGATGAAACGCGCCCGCTCCGTCCTGTCGCTGACTATGCGAAGTGCCGCACCAAGCACATAGGCATGACATGCCGCATTCCAGTTGGCGTTTCCGAAAAACCATGCGCAATGCCTCTTGCGGTATTCGTCCGGATTGTCACACACGCCAAGATACACGTCAAACACCTTCTCCCGGACGGACAGCATCGCCCTTTCAACCGTCTTCGCCGGCAATTTCCCATCAAGCGCATCCAAGGTCATGGCGACCGCAATCGCGCCCATGCCGCAGTTCAGGTCTATCGAACGGTATAGTCCATTTACATTGCCGAACTTTGGCCTGTCATGAAATGGATTCACCCATGTGGTCTGAGACGAAATGGCATCCAGATATTCCGTTATCCTCGGAATGAACCGCCCCTTGTTCTCGATGCATTCCGCCCAAAGCAGCTTCAGCATATTCCGCCGCCGATCACGGGATGGATGCTCCCATTTGGTGATCTCCCCATACAGGCTGTCGTCAACAACGGGAATCGGCGCGGATGCAATCTTAACCGCGTTGGACATGATCTTGGCTGCGCCTGGCATGGATGCGACCCGGTTCCACAACGCACGGTTTGACGCCCGTGCAGACGGGAATCCCGGCCTTTCGGAAAGCATCGCCGCAATCTCTGAAATGCGTCCCTTGTCCGGTACGGCGCCAAATGACGCAAGAACGGGAATGAACGCGGAAACGAACACTAATGCCAGATTTCTCACCGGCAAACCTCCCTCATGATTCACGGACACACCTCCTTGACCAAACGCTCTGCGACAATTCGTCCCAGCCGTTTCGCCGCCTGTCTGTTGAAATGGCAATAGTCGGAGTAGTCGGACGACGGCCACTTCTCAGTAACGGAGAACAGATCATTGACGACAATCCCCTCCGACTCTGCGACCGCCAATGCGGCCTCATTGTAACGGCGGATGGATTCGGTAGTACGACTATTGCGCCCTTTCCTGCCGTTCGGATCCGGATTCATTGGAGTCGTGGTGGCGAACACGATTTTCGTCTCGGGCCAATATCTTCTGATGCGGCGAATTATCTTTCGTATGTTGCGGGCATATTCGTCAACGGATGTAATGGCGTCCTCGTCACCATCCCAGCAGGCTGCATCCCAGTGTCCGCAATTGAACTGCACGACTTTGGGCGAGACGACAAGCCCTCGCCATCGTGGCAACGCAATCAGAATGGTCTGGGAATTCTGGCAGTTTCCCTTTGGCCACCGCACCTCTGCCTTGCCTTTCAAAGCCTCCGCCACGGCGGCGCAGTAGCCGATGCGGATGGAATCCCCGATCAGCAGCACCTCCGGCAAGGTTGATGAGCGCTTGCCCGGAGCGCTTACCGCATCTTCAAGGTAACCGCCCTTCGCCGCAAATGAATCCAGCGGCATGAGAACAGTCAGTATTGAGAAAACCACAGTGGAAAGATGCATGGATGAATCCTTTCGAGCAACCATATGCCGCCTCCCTTATCTGACAATGACTGTAAATCCCGGCAGCACAAATGACGCTTCAAAAGTCCTTGACCCGTCGGCATTCTCACGCCACCGGCCTGTGGAGACTTTAAGACGAGAGCATCTCTCCGGTAGCGAAATGGACGGAACTGCTGCCGTAGCGGAGACCGTGAGAACCGCAACCGTCGCCGTTTCGCAGGCAAATTCTCCTACAAAAGAGACTGGAAGCGAACCGTCCCCGTCAACGATGAACGGCGTATCAGTAGCCACGTTCCGGAGACCAAAATCTTTGAGATCGCCTGTCGCCTCAACATCTACAAACAGCCTCGCTCCGTCACCGAATGTGACGGGCATGCCATTCACCGCGTCTGCCGACTTCACTCCGAACAATCCGGCGGTGATGTTCAAGGCCGCGCCGTTACCGGCAACTGCAGTGCCTCCAAATGTCAAGAGCCCGTCGCCGGACTTGGTCAACACCCCAGTGATGTCAGCGCCGTCAGTGATTGCCATCTCCGTCCCGGCAGGCACTGAGATCGACGATGCGGTTTGCGAGATGTAGCGTTTGACTGGCACAAACGAGCCCGCGTCAGCAGTCGTTGTGACAGTTGAATATGCAGTACGGGCTACAAGAGTCCCGTTTGTGAGACCCCATCTTCCAAGACGGATGGTTTCGTTGGTTCCTACAAAAATCGTTCCATAGTATTCGCTCATATCGCCAGGAAACTCGCACACCGCCTGACCTTTTGCAACACCCGGGCTTCTTGTAAGAGCACCATCTGCGGAGATTGCGCTATTAGGATCACCTCGTATTTTCATGTTCATGACATACGTCTGACTGGATTTCACCGTGCCATCACCATTGAGTGTTGAAATGCCACCATAAAGCGTAAACGGCGATTCTTTCGTAGCGAATACCGTCAGCATACCCTCAAATGTAAATGTTGCCGTTGAGCCCGCCGTCGTAAGTCCGGTTCTTTCGCCGATTGCGGTCTCGCCGTTTGAAATGACTCTCCAATCGCTGATTTCAAACGTCGCTCTGCTCAACCTGAATACACCGGCCTGTGTCAGGGAATCGCCTCCGAACGTCTTGCTCGATGCGCCCTTGTCGCGGAGAAGTCTAGCCGTGTAGTAGTTTGTACCGGAATGTGGCGCCTTGTCCGTCTCTGACCAATTTCCGGCCATGTTGTATGAACCTATGGTGAACGACGACGACGAATGACCATCGGCTGTCTTCTGAATGACGTAGCCGGTAGTTTCGTTCTTGACATCTGGATTGATGTCCGTTATCCACAGCGTCTGAATGCCTTCTACCGTCTCCACCGAGGCACTGTAACGGAACTGCGGGGCGTTTTCGAACGTAAAATCCTCCGCTTTCAGCTCGCCGTTGCCGACAGGCAAAGTGGCAACCGCTGTCCTGATGCCAATCCCGTTCAGCCGCAGTTTAACGGGGGTTTTAGCCGTAAATGAATTGGTCAGCACAAGCCTGCCTCCTGCCGCAATGTCGAGAATGACATCATTGAACACGGCGTCGCCCACAGTAAAAGTCGCACCGGAAGGAATCTTCACAAGTGTTCCGGCGAGATCGGCTTTGGCTGTAAAGAGCTCAGCATTCGCTTCGAGCAGAATGGCATTTATCGGCACTTGCTTTGATGAACCACCGGTAACATAGTTCGTATTCACATACGACTCACTGGACGGAAGGCGCGTATACACGTTAAGCCCACCGCTGACATGCGACTCGAAATCGGCGAATGCGCAATCAATTCCGCCACGCACATCCAAAGCTGCGGAAGCCGGCACGCGAATCGTGCCGTCACGGCTCATGATTGCTCCTCGTATAACGGCGGAAAAGACTCCATCCACAGTAATCGCACTGGCATTGCCGAGATTGAATGACCCGGCAAAATCGGATGTCGCAACTCGTGCCTGCACACCCCAGCCGCAGTTGTTTGTCGCAAAATACTCTGTGCAATCTCCCTCGAAACGATAGCCATATTTTTCAAAATCCGACACCCATCTGTAAACCCCTGATGATGATGTTGCTGTAGCCGTCGTACCGCCAAGCAGCACACTTTCACGGTTAGACGAAACCAATTTCGCCGGGATGTAGCACGTTACCAGGTTGATGTTAAACGAAACTGAATTTTTCGCGTACGAATAGTCCGATGAATCTATCGTAATCTTTCCGCCCCATCGCGTCGGTCTCGCCCAAGTGCCATTGTCAAGCTTCCCTTTGCACATGATAAGATCGCCAAACTCGACAGTCGCATAGTTACTTACATTACCCCAGCTTGAACGAAAGACTATCGATCCGCCATCAGTTACCCGTAACGACCGTCCGGGAAACTTAAATGTCACTGAATTTAGACTGTCCGATACACGACAAGGGGTTCGTAATATTTTGCCGCTCACTAAGTAGTCCTTACCCGGGTCGGGATCTTGACCATCCTCCCAGCCATAGCCTTCTTCCGTTGGATTGAAGAGGAACGAACTCATATAGGAAGATTCGCCTTGCGCCGCTGAACCGTCCTTGTCGCTTTCCAGCAATTTCACATAGTCGGCTAAACCTGTTGCAACGAATGTCAGAATAGCGAATGCCAAACACGTGGTTCTTGCACCGGTGAGTGTATTTGTTGCCATATCGTTAGTCCTTTTTTAGTCACCCTTAAAATGTGGCACAAATATTACATCATTTCGCCATTCGCAACAACCACACACAAAGCAAGAAATAACCCATTTTCAAGCAACGGAAAAACCAAAGATTGGATATAGCAACTTATGGCAAGGTTAGATATATCAAGTATCGCAATGTACAGATTCAATCACTCCAGTCAAATCATCACCGGAAAGGACGTTGACTCTACACGTATCTCCGCCTGCATACTGTCCGAAATATACTTTCCTTTTCATGGCATCAATATCATGTTTTTGATTTTCTGAAAGCTCCCATCGTGCATCCAAACATCGCCTTGAACCGTTCTGGAAGATGCTTGGCACTGAGAAATCCCGCCTGGGCGGCAATTGCGGCTCCGGACAGGTTGGTCGTACGCAGAAGGCGACACACTTCATCCATCTGTACTTTCCTGATCGCCTCCAGTATCGACATTCCCTGAAGTTCACGAAATCTCAAGTCGGCGAGTCGACGCGAACATTTCAGGTGCGCGACCACATCGCTAACTTCGATCCCCTTCGTTGCATTCTCCTGAATGTACGCGACGGCCCGCTGGACGAGTCTGCCTGCATTCGACACAGTCGGCGTCGATTCGCGCACCACAACCTGGGCGACTCCACACATCTCGCGCCGTACCGTTTCCGTTG
>JAGBFY010000002.1 GCA_017936245.1 Kiritimatiellia bacterium | reverse complement strand
GATAGTGGATATCCCGTACAGCATATTCGAACGCAACTCCACTCTCTGGCTCAAGACCGTATCGCAGATCATCCTTTGCGAGGGAGAGCGCAAGGCGTTTGCGGAAATGCCCGGTACCGTGCAGCGCAGGACGGAATGGCTGTTCGGACGCATTGCGGCGAAGGAGGCCGTCCGCCGCTTCCTCAACGAGAACTATCAGGCTCGCTGGAGCTCCGCCGATGTCCAGATATGGGCAGACGATCAAGGTAAGCCCCATGCTCTTGGCGCTTGGGCGGACTTCCTTTCCGTGCGGCTTGATCTTGCAATATCGCATACCCGCGATTTCGTGACTGCGGTCGTTGCCTCCAACGCCCGTGTCGGCATTGATGTTGAGCGCTCGACACGCGATCTTTCCGAGGAGTTCACGAACGGAGTGTTCACTCCTGCCGAACTTGAAATGGCAAGGGAGAGTTCGGCGGCGCAGGTGACGCTTATAAGGTTCTGGTGCGCCAAGGAAGCGGTTTCCAAGGCGTTGGGGACCGGCATCCGTTACAGTCCCAAGGAACTCGCCGCAGAGTTTTTCGATCCGGCGGAAGGGGAGGTTTCCGTTTCGTTGGGCGGACAGTGGCTCGATGCGTTCAAGGCGTTTAAGGGGCGTCCGGTAAGGGTCAAGACGGCCATTGTAAAAGGGCATGTGATAGCCTCCTGTTTTGTTCCTGAAACATTCTTTGAGTAAAACATGAAACTTGCACTGAAATGGTTCGCACCGATAACGTTGACGGCAATGGGCCTTGCCTGGATTTCCGAGCAGGTTGCGCTTCTGCTTGGATTTGAGCCGCCGCCTCAGGATCTTGTGAAGCTTTTCACCAATCCCAATGTTGCATGGCAGATCAAGGCAAAGTATGCCGCCATAGCCGTCTTGCTGGCACCTGTTCTTGAAGAACTAATCTTTCGCATGGGACTTTTCAGATTTTGTCTGTGGTGTGGACGGCGAATCAAAAAAGAAGAGACTGAAGTCTGGAATGGCTCATTGACATTCCCGGTTGTTTCGGCACTGATATCAGGCGCTGTGTTTGCTGCAGTCCATATCCATGCCGCAACTTTTTTACCGCTTTGGTTCCTTGGGGTCGCCTTTGCGTGGCTGTACTGGAAGTCGGGGACGGTGTTTTCCTCGATGCTGTGCCATTTCCTGTTCAATCTTGTTAATCTGGTTCTCTGCCTTGTTATTGGGGCTGGATCGAATTGAGTCAACACTATTACGTTGCTGATGTGATACCATTAAAATCAATAAAAAGAAAGGATTCTACTATCTCACCTGTGTGATAGTAATGGATGTATGAGTATGAAAAAGGCACTGATTGCTTTTGCTTTGATTGTTATTGCCGTACCTGCCATGGCTGCGGAACATGTTCCCGTGAAGAGGGGGCGGTGGAAGGTTTTCCAATATGAGAACCCGGATAAGACCCCGATAATCTTTTCGGGGTGGAGCAAGGCGGTGGACGCCTTTGCTTTGGAATACAGCATTTTTCTCGATGTTTTCTACGCTGACGGCACGGCAGCCTGGGGACGAAAGGCGGATTTCCGTCTTGGAACTCACGACTGGGAAGAGGCAAAAGGGGTGTTCGTACCCGACAAGCCAGTCAAGAAGATTGAGGTGTACGCGCTTTTCCGCAGCAAGGCCAAAGGGGAAAAGACGAAAGGCTCAGTCAAGTTCCGGGATTTCAGTCTTGAGCGCAGAGAAGGCAAAGGTGAGACTTTTTCGACCTTTTCTGTGACGGATCGCCCGTTCTCAAGCGCAAGGGCTGAGACGAAGACGGTGTTCACAGGCAGAAATTTAAAGACAGTTACCGTTAATGAAACTGATCCGACTCCGGTTGTGTCACCTGTTCAGGCAGGCAAGACGGTTGTGTGGACGGAGGATTCCATGCGTCTTGTGACGCCCCTGACGTTTCCGTCCGCAGCCGCGAAGAAGGATATCCGCCTTTCATTGGCAAAACGCGAAAGGGAGTCCGCTCAGGTGCTTGTGTCAACGGCGGCGGACGAGGAGCGATGTGCGGTTACGCTTGAACTTCCGGTGCTTAAGCGCAAGGATGGAACTGTCTTGCTCGGCAAGGTTGATTGGCGCAGACAGGGATATCTTGCCCGTGAACATGGTGCGCACAGACATCCGTACTCTTTCCCGGAAAACGAGCGGTGGTTCCCCGATCCGCTTCTGCCGCCTGCGCCGATGCGTGTGCGTCCTGCCTCGACGCAGGGAACATGGCTTACGGTCTATGCAAGCCCTGATGCGATTCCGGGAGAGTACAGAGGAACGGTTGTTGTGCGTGATGGCGGCAAGGTGCTTGCAAAGGTGCCGATGAGTGTCACGGTGCGCGATTTCTCACTGCCTGAAACATTCGGTCTTGAAACGGCCTATACGCTCATGGACGGATTCACCAGGGCGATATATCCCGAATGTTTCAAGGAGAAGAAGCGTGAGGCAATCGATATCATGCTTGACCACAGACTCAACCCTGATGACATATCGCGAACGACGCCGCCTGAAATTGAAGATCTTATTTATGCAAGAAGCCGTGGAATGAACAGGTTCAACATCCTGAATATCGTGCCGCCACCGAAGAATCCTGATACGCGCTGGGTTCTGACCTGTTCCGAAAAGGCTATTGCAGATCCCAAATTCTACGATTATTTTGTCGGTGTGGTGGGGCCGTATGTGGAGAAGCTTCGTAAGCATGGACTCGACAAGCTTGCCTACGTGTATGGATTTGACGAGAGACCTAAGGAGTTCAATCCGGTTGTGGAGGCTTTCTGGAAGAGGTTCCAGAAGGATGTCCCCGGGATTCCCATGATGACCACGGCGAAGAACTATCAGGATTTCGTCAGGGGCAGGATAAAAGGCCCGCTTGCATGCGACTGGTTCTGTCCTACGACAGACGCCTATGATGTCGAGGTGTCGGATCAGCTCAGGAAGGAGGGCAAGAAGGTATGGTGGTACGTCTGCTGTTCGCCTGTCTATCCCTATGCGAACTTCGCTTCATGGGAATATCCGCCGATAGAAGGACGTATTCTCGGATGGATGACGCAT